>CAYRIF010000010.1:0-20062 GCA_964424205.1 uncultured Roseivirgaceae bacterium
TAGATAGTGATACCGTTTATAAATCTAACTAGTCAAGTATGAAATTCAAAATAGTTTTTTTCCTTTTACAACTATTTATTGTTTCAGCTTTTGCACAAAATATAACCATCAGCGGCTATGTGCAAGATGCCGCAACAGGCGAAAAACTGATAGGTGCCAATGTCTATAACCTACCATATAAAATAGGCACCACCACCAATGCTTATGGATTTTATAGCTTGCAATTACCCAAAAAAGATAGCCTACAATTATTCTATTCTTATGTAGGCTATCAAGCACAAAAAGTGAATGTTCCAAATCACAAAAATATGACAATCAATATCGAATTAGCCGTGGGTAAACAATTGGAAGCGGTTGTCATCACAGGACAAGCAGACAATCCAATCGAAGACAGAAATGAGATGAGTGTCGTAAGTATTCCCATCAAACAAATAAAAATACTACCGGCACTTAGTGGTGAAGTGGATATTATGAAAGTCATGCAGCTCATGCCAGGCGTGCAGTCGGGCAGTGAAGGCAGCAGTGGTTTGTATGTGCGTGGTGGTAGCTCTGACCAGAATCTAATGCTACTAGATGATGTACCGCTTTACAATGTGAATCATATTGGCGGGTTTGTATCCATTTTCAATACTGATGCAATCAAATCGGTCAAGCTCATTAAAGGTGGGTTTCCGGCACGTTACGGCAGCAGGTTGTCATCGGTCATGGATGTGCGAATGAAGGATGGCAACAACAAAGAATTTCATGGGCAAGGACTGCTAGGAATCATTGCTTCCAAAGTAGCGGTAGAAGGACCTATTAAAAAAGATACCGCCTCCTACATGATTTCTGTTCGGCGATTTCTTTGGGATTTACTGACTCGTCCCATCAGCAAAATTGCTACCGATGGTGCTGCCCTGGGTTATAACTTTTATGATATCAATGCTAAATTTAACTATTACCTAAAAGAAAAAGACCATCTCTACTTAAGTTTTTATGCTGGTGATGATAAACTATTGGCAAAAATAAAAAATAATGATGATGGCGAAAATCAAAAGTTAAAAAGTACGTTAAGGTGGGGAAATTTACTGGGTGCCTTGCGCTGGAATCATCTTTTCAATCCCAAATTGTTTAGCAATGCCACCTTATCCTATACTCGTTATAGATATGCTACCAGGTTTTCGTATAGCAAAACAGGAAACAACATCAATAATGAATCAGAGAATACGTTTGTTTCGGGTGTTAGTGATTTGACTGCCAAAATAGACATGGAATACTACGCCTCCTCAAAATATTTGCTTAGAATGGGTTTGGGAAGTATCCATCATAGATTTCGACCAGGCACCACGCATTTAGAGCAAATTCAGGATGGGGAAAAAATCATCAATTCAACTTTTGAAGAAAATAATCTGACCGCTTGGGAGCAATTTATTTTTGCTGAAAATGAAATAAAAATAGGAAAGTTTAATTCTATCATTGGGCTTAGGGCAACAAATTACCATGTCAATGGCAAAGCCTTTTACGCCCTGGAACCTCGCATATTATTGAATTATAAACTACTGCGAAATTTATCTATCAAAGTTTCTTATGCAGAAATGCAACAGTATGTACATTTTCTTACCAGCAGTGGCGTGGGATTACCAACTGATTTATGGATGCCCAGCACTGACAAAACTCCGCCCGAAAAATCCAAGCAATTTGCTGTAGGTATTGCTCAATCAATTAGCAATGGAAAATACGAATTAAGCATTGAGGCATACCGTAAAAAAATGAGTAACCTAATCACCTACAAAGCAGGAGAAAATCACCTGAGTACCTCGAAAGGATGGGAAGAAAAAGTAGAAAAGGATGGAAAGGGTATTTCCGAAGGTGTGGAATTATTAGTTCAAAAAAAAGAAGGAAAAACAACGGGTTGGGTGGGTTATACTTTGTCTAAAACCACCCGTCAATTTGAAGATATTAATGACGGAGCGGTGTATGATTTTCGCTATGACCGGCGGCATGACATAAGTATCGTCATCACACACCAACTCAAAGAAAATATAGATGCCTCCGCCACTTGGGTATTTGGCACAGGCAATGCTATTACGTTGCCTATTGGTAGGTATTATTTGGGAGAAGATGAGAAAGGTCTCCATCCCTTTCCTTCTTTAGCGTATGCCGATGAGGCAGAATTATACAGCAAGCGTAATGCCTTTCGGATGCGAAGTTACCATCGATTAGATGTTGGATTCAATTTTCACAAAAAGAAAAAATGGGGAGAACGAATTTGGAGCGTTAGCATTTATAACCTATACAATAGGCAAAATCCGTATTTCTACTATTTCGATACGCCACATGAGACCTATACCCAGAGCAATCCTATTCCTACCAAAAAACCACAACAAAAATTATTTCAGCAAAGTCTTTTTCCTATTATTCCATCGGTTGCCTATCGTTTTGAGTTTTAAAATGAGGACTACCCAACCACCTCCTCACGCACCTCAATCCCTTCAGTTTTCAACACCTCTAATATAGGGTTATAGATTTCTTCTGAAATAGGAATGCGCACACCGGTTGCTTTTATTTTATCATTGACAATTAGCTCAACGGCTGCGCCAAGTGGTAAGCCCACTGTTTTTGCCATGGCAGTTTCTTGTGCATTTTCACCTGTCACCACCATGTAGGAATGAATGGTTTTCATCTGCTCACCATCCATAAAATCAAACTTATGCCACATGACTATCATGTCTTTGTCCTCTGGCTGCATTTTCCACTTTTTCTTAAGGATATGTTCTAGCACTTGCGCAGGCGTTCCTTCGGTAAGCCCTACTAGATCATCGGTAAAAACATCCAGCCACTTTAACTTAAACATCACTTCCCCATCCAGTTCTAGGTTTAAGTAATGCGCCAACTTCAATTCCACCGAGTCATGCGGATTATAGGCTAAAAATGAATTGATAAATTGCCGATGAGACATTTTATCTACACCTTCCATTTGATAGGTATCATCAGTAGCACCAAGTTGAACAAAAACATCCCATGCCCTAGAATATCCTGTCCTTCTAAATGTTCCTCTGAATAAGGTGTTGATATTTTCTAACCCATATACTTTCAGGTATTTGAGTGAATCCCGATTGGCATAGCCTTCAAAAAAACCATGTCCCGGAATCTCAACGATCTCTGTCCGCCGAAATAATTTATGATAAGGAATGAATTTGTACCTTCCCTCCTGTATAAATTTGACTATGCCCTGCCCTGCCATGACCACATTTCTTGGATTCCAAGTAAATTTGTACTTCCAAGGGTTTCCCACTTCAGATTCTGGGGCTAACAGCCCACCTGTGAATGTCTCAAAATTAACAAGTGTATGTCCATCATTTCTTATTTGGTCTATCACCCGCATCGCCGACATATGATCAATGCCCGGATCAAGTCCACATTCCATTAAAAATAGCAATCCCTTCTTTTCTGCTTCAGCATTCAGTGCCTTTATTTCATCAGAAACATAGGAAGCTGTTACTAGGTTTTTATTAAATTTCAAACAAGTATTCGCTACATGAATATGAAATGCGGCTGGCAGCATAGATACTACAATATCTGCTTTTTGAATTTCTGCTTCTCGCAGTACTTCATTAAAGACATCAAACTGAATGGCTTCAGTATAATCATTGTCTTTTACTTTTGCTGCAGCCAGTTCAATATTGTAGTCTGCAATAATGACTTTCCACTTATAAACACTGCTTTTTTTTATGAGGTAATTAATCAATGACGTAGAGGAACGTCCCGCTCCTATTATTAATATCTGCTTCACGGTTTTTATGTTGTTTAGACAAACAAAGCGAATTAGGTTTTCTCTACAAAGGATTTAATAAAAATATATTACCTTTGAACCCCTTTAATTTTAAATCATGGCAAAACGCATAAAGCAAGAAATCATATTTGAAGTTTTTGAAAATATTCAAGAACTCTCAGAGCAACAGAAAACTTTGGTACAAAAGGCAATTGCAGCAAGTAAGCAAGCCTATGCTCCTTACTCAAAATTCAGCGTAGGTGCAGCCGTTCTGTTAGAAGATGGTGAAATTATCATCGGCAACAATCAAGAAAATGCCGTATATCCTACTGGGCTTTGCGCAGAACGTGTAGCGCTATTTAGTGCATCCGCTAATTTTCCATCAAGCAAAGTAGAAGCCATTGCAATAGTGGCCACAAATTCAAATGATAAAATAATACTGCCCGCATCTCCTTGTGGTGGCTGTCGCCAAGCCATTAGCGAGTATGAGTCAAAGCACGACAAGCCCATTGAGATCATCATGTCAGCAGGGAATGAAAAGTTCTATATTGCAGATTCCATCGAACATCTCTTACCACTCAGATTTACCGCAGACGATTTACCCAAACAATAAGTACTCCATGGTCTGTTTTTCTACAAACCATATCGCAACTTTAAAAAGTGGCACGCCAAGACACAGAAATATTAGAACAATCCCACCGCAACCTCCTATAAATCAGAGAAAAAGAGAATAGATTCCAATTCTTATACGGATGTAATAAAACGCATCCTTTCTGATTGTTTGTACCACATCCTCTCTCTACCTTTCGAATTGTAAGTAAATCATAATTAAAAGCTATTAATACGGTTTACACATCAAATCTTAAGAATCTAAATGATTTATTAATTTTAGTTTATGAAGATAAACAGCTAGTAATATCCTAACGATTTGATATGAGCACTGTAAGGATTTAGTTTTAAGTGATACACTTTAAAGGTGAATAATCAAAAATGGCTTACTACTTATTTGGAAGGGAAAGAAAGTAATGTGTTATTATAATTATACAGTTTGATAAATGCGTGATATAGAAATTTCGGAATTGAGAGAGCTTACCGAGTACATAAAAAGCAGGTATGAATATGATTTTACAGACTATGCCATGTCTTCATTTAGGAGAAGGGTATTTAGATTTCTAGAATTATATAAAATTGCTTCTGTCAGTATGCTGATTGAAAAAATGAAATCAGAACCAGATTTTATAAACAACTTTGTTGATGAAATCACAGTGAATGTCACCGAAATGTTCAGAGACCCTTCATTTTGGAGGGAAGTACGTGACCACATTATTCCGAATATACTTCTAAATCATAAAAAGATAAATATATGGCATGCAGGTTGCTCATCGGGTGAAGAGGTTTTCTCAATGAGTATCCTTCTCAGGGAAATGGGCATTGATGAGCGCGTGCGGTTAATTGCTACAGACCTTGATACCACCATATTAGAAAGGGCAAAAAAAGCAACAATTACTTTAAAGAATATGGAATTGAACCAAAAGAATTATGTTCGATTCCAAGGAACAAAAAACTTATCGGACTATTTCAACATTGTTAATGACAAAGCGGTCATCAAACCTGAAATAGTAAATAGCATATCGTTTAGAGAACATGATTTAGTGAAAGGTGGAATTTTCAACAAGTTTGACTTGGTGTTATGCCGAAACGTAATGATATATTTTAACCAGACTTTACAAAACGAGGTATTAAAAAAACTTCATGAAAGTTTGTTTAAGCATGGCTATTTAATCATAGGTTCTAAAGAGTCATTAATATGGTGTGAAATAGCTAATAAATTCATTGTTGTAAACAATGAAGAAAAGATATATAAAAAAATTAAAGAATAAGTATTGTTAAAGGCTTAAAAATGGGCAAATATAAACTAGACAATACTTATCGAGCGGTCACAATAGGTGGATCGGCAGGTAGTTTTCAGGGTATTACTAAAATACTCTCAAACCTCCCTGAATCGTTTGATTTACCTATTATTTTATGCCTACACAGGCTTAAACATGTAAGGAATGGATTTGTTGAGGCGTTGTCAATTAAAAGTACAAAGCCGGTAATTGAACCATATGATAAAGAAAAGTTAAGAAACAGAAAAGTATATTTGGCACCGTCTAACTACCATATGTCGATTGAATTGGGTAATAGTTTTTCACTATCTACCGAAGGAATGGTCAATAATTCTAGACCATCGATAGATATAACAATGCAAACCGCTGCCTATAATTATAAGAAAAGGCACATTGGCATTTTATTATCAGGTGCAAATCGGGATGGTGCGTTAGGGATGAAGGCGATAAAAGAATGGGGAGGTATTACAATTGTGCAAGACCCCGCCGAATGCATGATAAAAACAATGCCAGAAGCAGCTTTGGAAGCAACAGAAATAGATCATGTACTTAACATTAAAGAAATAATTGAGTTTCTACAGGAGGTACACAAACATAATTAAGAAATAATATGAAGTGGATTAAAGAACATAGGGATACCGTAACAATCATACTATTTATAGTGGGCGTATTGTTTTCTGGTTGGCTACTTTTCAACCTTGCCAATGACTTAGTTTATAAATCAAGTATTATTAATTTAAATGATTTAGAAAAAATACAGCCAATTTTAAATAAACTATATATTGTCATCGGACTAGTTTTTCTATTAGGCATTCTTTCCATTGTTTTTCTAATCACAAAGAAGAAAAACACTGCTACCAAAGTCATCTCTGAAATGGTGAAAAATATATCATCAAATGATCACTCTATTGCCGAACAAGTGGAGGAGAAAATAGGAGAAGCAGATTATTCTGAATTCAACCATGTATTGCATGATAAACAAGAAAAAAACAAAAAACTAAACACTATTCTATCCAAATTATGTGGAAAATTGGAAGCTGTTCAAGGAACCTTATACTTAACCACCACCGAGAAAAAAATAAATTACATAGAAATGGTTGCCACCTATGCCTTTCATAAAGCAGAAAGTGAAACAATCAAATATGAGTTTGGTGAAGGACTAGCAGGTCAAGTCGCAAAAGAGGGAAATATTGTAAACCTTGATGACATACCAGAAGGATATATACGCGTCGTTTCAGGGTTAGGCGATTCATCGCCTAGTAATTTGCTAATTATACCAATCAAAAACAATGGAAAAATAGTGGGTGTAGCTGAGATAGCCTCTTTTCAAAAATTTGAAAAGAAACAAATTGACTATGCAAGCAACATATTTAAGTTAACTGCTGACAAACTATTGGCAAAAGAAAAAGCAGCAGCAAAAAAGGCAGTTAAAAAGACAGCTGCGTTAAAAGAAGTTTCTGTTCAAGATTAGATTATAAAGATATGTTCAAAAATATAAAAGTAGGTCGGAAAATAACTAGTCTAATCATTAGTTTAATACTCTTTACCATTATTGCTGTAAGCTTTATAAGCTTTGAGTTCAGTAAACAAGCGGTAGAAAATAAGTATATAGAAAATCTAAATACTGTAGCTGACTTAAAGTCAAAAGAAATTACTGTCTTTTTTAACCGACTCACAGAAAACCAACAGTACATACAAAACAACAAAAAGATTAAACATAGCCTAACACTTTTAAGTAGTGCTGAAGATGATAGCCTAAAAAACATCGCTAAAAATCTATTAAAAACGGAATTACAAGGGTTGAGTAAAGTAATAAATAACGATTTATATATCCTTGATAGTAACGGCAGTATATTATTCACAAGTGCCGCAAATACTGCTCATAGTAGCATGTATATTGATCAAAATGGCAACACAATAAGCGAATCAAAAAACGGACAGTTTTTTAGTAATGTCTATCCCGCTGCCGATTCCAACCAATACTTCATGGATGCGGGCATTCCTTTGAAAGATGAAAATGACTTGCTTGCTGGTATTCTGTTGGTAAAAATCAATATGAATTCTATTTATAAAATAAGCAATGACACCACAGGATTAGGTAACACAGGAGAAATTATACTAACCCAATCATACGGCAATAATAAAGTAATCTTTTTAAATCCTTTTAGACATGATTCAAAAACAGTTTTAATCACAAAAGAATTTGTGAATGATGATGGCAATCCATTATTATTATCTGTTGGCAATGAGCAAGGGATTAAATATTATGAAGATTATAGAGGTGAAAAAACCTTAGCAGCTTGGAGACCCATTGGCACTGTAAACTGGGGACTGACAGCTAAAATTGATCAAAAAGAGATAAATGGCACCAATCTAAGCGTATTGAAAAAATTTCTAATCTCAGGACTTATCATTTTATTTCTCTCAGTAATAGCAGGAATCATTTTTTCCAAAAAACTAGTAGCGCCACTGCAATCATTGAAAGAAACAATGGCTTCACTAAGTAGTGGAATTCTACCTGATAAAATCAAAAAGGAGAGCCATGACGAAATAGGTGAAATGGCTGAAACTACAGATGATTTAGTACAAGCATTAAAAAGGAGTGCAAATTTTGCGCATGCTATTGGTGAAGGTGATATTGAGGCTGAATTTGAGCCGCTAAGTGAACAAGATACATTAGGAAACGCCTTGCTAACTATGCGGGATAACCTTCAATCTGCAGAAACCAGAGATGACGACAGAAATTGGATAATTACAGGTGTTGCAGAAATAGGAGAAATATTAAGGGAGCATGATGACTTAGAAACTTTAAGTGATGAAGTAATTACATTCGTCACTAACAAAGTAAAAGCAGTACAAGGTGCGCTTTACATTGTAGAAAATGAAAATGATATTGACAAAACCATAGACCTTAAATCTACCTTTGCCTATAATAAAAAGAAACATTTACAGGCTTCTTTTAAGTTTGCCGAGGGACTTGTAGGCCAGTCCGCCATTGAACAGTCGACAATTCTAAGAACTGAAATACCGCATGAATATGTAACCATCACCTCTGGTATTTTAGGAGATCAGAGACCGAAGTGTATATTGTTGGTGCCGCTAGTAACTAATGAAAAGGTATATGGTGTATTAGAGCTAGCAAATTTTACAAAATTCAGTGCTAGAAATGTAAAATTCGTAGAGGAAGTAAGCGATATAATTGCACGGACGATATTCAATATCAAGGTTAATAAAAGGACACGAGATTTGCTTGAAGACTCACAACAGATGAGTAAAGAGCTGCAAATTCAGCAACAAGAATTGAGGCAAAATGCCGAAGAAATGGCTAGAACCCAAGATGATTTAAGAAATAGCAATCAACAGCTTGAAGATCAAATAGAAGAAGTAAATAGAACACAAAAAAGAATGCAATTACTACTGGAAAATGCTTCGGAAGTAATTACCATCTATGAAGAAAATGAAAATATAAGGTATATAAGTCCTTCGGTAGAAAGTATTATGGGCTATACCCAAGCTGAAATGGTTGGGAAAAATGACTTAGAAAATATTCATCAAGAAGGATTAGAAGACTACCATAACATGTTCAAACACTTGATAGATAGTCCATTTGAGCAAGTCACCATTCAATACCAATATAAAACAAAAAGTGGGGACTACATTTGGATAGAATCAACTGGGACAAACAAGTTCTCTGATGAAGCCATCCAGGGGATAATCGTAAACTCCAGGGATATTACAGTAAGAAGGCTGGCTGAAGCTGAACAAAGAATGCGAAGTAAGATGCAGGCACTTTCAGAAAACTCTCCGGATCTGATTACAAGATTAGAAGAGGACGGTTCTATTTCCTACATCAATCCAATGATTGAAAACTATGCAGGAAAAAAAGTGGAAGACTTTCTTAACAAAGCTATTGAAGAAGTAGCATTAGATGAATCCGTAACAGAACAATGGCTAAATGTACTCAAAAATGTAACTGCGGAGAACGCTAAAGTCTCAATGGAAATGGATTTTCCATCAGAAATAGGCGAAAGAGTAATGCAGGTGAATGCCATCCCAGAATATGATGAGCATGAAAAAATAGAATCGGTACTGCTGGTATCACATGATATTACAGAAAGAAAGTTAATTGAGCTAGAGATAAAATCTAAAAACAAGAAAATCAATGACAGTATTAACTACGCACAAAGAATACAAGACGCCATACTACCAAATAATGAAGTAATTAATAATGTCCTTCCTGACTCGTTTATCCTGTATAAACCAAGAGATGTGGTGAGTGGGGATTTTCCATGGTTTACGCAAATGGGAGATGACATTTATATAGCAGCAGTAGATTGTACGGGTCATGGCGTACCTGGTGCTTTGATTTCTCTGATAGGATACTTTATTCTAAATGACGTGATAAGAGGTAGAAAAATCAGTGATCCAGGTCAAATTTTAGATTTGTTAGATGCAGAAGTAACCAAAACGCTGAGACAAGATCAAGAAGATTCTAAATCAAAAGATGGAATGGACATTGCGTTATGCAAAATTAATCTAAAAAATAATACCGTAGAATATGCAGGCGCTCACAGACCTCTTTACTTCATGAACAATGGGGAGATGCAAGAGATAAAAGGCAACAAATTTGCCATTGGCGGAGGTCGCTATAGAAACCAAACAGATTTTACTACCACAAACATTAAGGTTAAAAAAGGCGACTCTATATTCTTTTGTTCTGACGGTTTTCCAGATCAATTTGGTGGCCCAGATAATAGAAAATTTGGATCAAAAAGAACTAGGGAATTAGTAGCGGCACTTCATAGTAGAAGCATGAAACAAGTTCACAATCAGATAGATAGCGCGTGGGAAAAGTGGAAAGGTGACGAAAAACAAACAGATGACCTATTAATGATAGGAATCAAGTTTTAGTGTCATTAAATATAATTATAATTACCGAAAATAAATTGAATAACTATAAATACAAGTATAATTTTAACAATTAATAATGTCTTATGAAGTATATATTTGACTTGCACAAAACTATGCTCTCTAACAACCTAATGTTGGTTTATGAGGGAGAGTTTACACAGGAAATCACCAAGTCCGTATTGGCAATGGCCGAACGGAATATGGACTCTATGGGCGAAGAATCAAGCATCAAACGGAAAGTTTTTAACGTGATGGTTGAATGTCTTCAAAACATAGTAAAGCACAGTGATGAAGTAAAAGAAATGACCGTTGAAAAACCTTCTGCAATCTTTATGATTGGCAAAGGAGATGACAACTACATCATCACAACAGGCAATCCAATCAAAAATGAAAATGTTGAGAAAGTCAAAAGCAGACTCGACAAAATCAATAGTTTAGATAAGGATGGTTTGAAACAATTGTACAAAGAAATAATTAAAGGGACAGAAATTTCCGATAAAGGAGGAGCCGGACTAGGCTTTGTCGATATGGCAAGAAAGTCAGGCAATGGTCTCGAATATTCTTTTGAAAAATTAGATTCAGAATATTCGTTCTTTTCGTTGAAATCAACAATTTCAGCTGAGTAATTATTCAAATTTAACAAGTGATAAAAATAAAAAAAATGGAAATATTTAATCTAGAAGGAACAGAAGATACCCCAAAAGTACTATTTGATAAAGATAATGGGATATTTGAATTATCAGGAAGGTCATTGCCTGAAGATACTGCAGAATTTTATGAGCCAATTCTTAATTGGATTAGCGAGTATGCTACAGACCTCAATGACAAAACAGAATTTGTATTTAAACTAGAGTATTTTAATACAGCATCATCAAAGCTGATATTGGACTTACTTTCTCTGTTGGAAGATATTGAAGGAACATCTATCCTATGGTACTTTCACGAAGATGATGAAGATATGGAAGAAGCAGGCGAAGAATTTTCGGAACTTGTGGAGATTCCATTCGAGTTTAAAACCTATTAATTTTATTTATACATAAACCAATATCAATTTGAAAACCTTATTTTTTGAGGTTTAGGAATTGTCTATTCTTTTATTGTAAAGAATAACATAATAACATGAGTGAGGAAATATTAAAAGCATTAACGCAGCTATTTGCCATTATCACCAAACAGGATGATGGCGTATCTGATGCAGAACGTAGTTTTGTTGTTCAGTTTTTCGAACAAGAGCTTAACAGAGATGCTGTCAAAGAATATGTAGCGTTATATGAAGATTTTTTGGTTGACAAAAGAAAACCTCGGGCAGATGGGAAGGTGCGAAAGCGAAAACTAACCTCTGTTGGTGATTCTGTACGTATTCTTGGAATTTGTAAAAAAATCAATAAAACACTCTCTCAAAAACAAAAAATAGTTGTACTCATCAAAATTTTGGAGTTAGTAGATGCTGATATTGATGCAGCAGGCGCTTCAAAAATGGAAATCATCGAAACTGTTGCTGATGTTTTTAAATTTGAAAAAGAGGAGTATCAACTCATTCTTAACTATGTTTTAAACAAAAATAGCGAAACCCTCAACAGCAAAAATATACTTGTAATAAGTGATAATGAACCAGCAAACAATGATTCTAAACATGCGCATACCGCTATTAATGGAGAATTGATTTTCATCAGAGTAGAGAGTGTGGATATGTATTTTGTTAAGTACATTGGTACTGATGAGATAAATCTTAATGGATTTATCATGAAAAATGGACAAGTTTATCTTTTTTCACAAGGAAGTACTATTAAAACACCACAGGGGGCAGCCTTATATTATAGTGATCTCATAAGACATTTCATATCTGACCTTAAAGCTGCCAAAATATCATTCAATGCAAATAACATTGAATTCAAATTCCCAGGTGGTACCATTGGACTTAGAGATATAAATATATCGGAAGGACCAGGAAAACTAATCGGAATCATGGGTGCAAGTGGCTCCGGGAAAACCACCCTTCTTAACGTCTTGGCTGGGATTGAAACTCCTTCAAAAGGAGAAATTCTAATCAATGGCTTAAATATTAATACCCAAAAAGAGGATATCAATGGCGTAATCGGATATATCGCTCAAGATGATTTGCTGATTGAAGAACTAACAGTATATCAAAATCTTTACTACAATGCCAAGCTATGCTTTGATAACCTCAAGCATGAAGCACTGCATGAAAAAGTAATTACAGTACTTGAAAACCTAGGGCTAGACCAGCGCAAAGACTTAAAAGTAGGGAGTGTCCTGGATAAAACAATCAGTGGTGGTCAAAGAAAACGACTAAATATTGCCCTTGAACTAATTCGCGAGCCTGCAGTGATGTTCGTAGATGAGCCTACTTCGGGACTATCTTCAAGAGATTCTGAAAATGTACTTGATTTATTAAAAGAATTAACGCTTAAAGGAAAACTTATATTTGTAGTGATTCATCAGCCATCATCAGATATCTATAAAATGTTTGATAAAATGTTTTTAATGGATACTGGCGGCTACCCAATATTTTATGGGAATCCCGTTGAGGCAATTACCTATTTCAAAAAAGTATCAAGGCAGGTAGATAGTGATAGAGGTCAGTGTCCGACCTGTGCCAATGTAAACCCAGAACAAATATTCAATATCATTGAATCAAATGTAATTGATGAATACGGTCAGTTTACCAACAAAAGAAAAGTAAATCCACAACAGTGGAATAGTTTATACACTGAGAATTTCAAACTTAAAAAAATTGAAGATGTCAGTGAAGCGCCGCCAAAATCTTTGGCAATACCGTCAAGAATTAAACAGATTGCTATATTTATAAAGCGAGATGTACTTTCAAAAATTAGCAACAAGCAATACTTATTTATAAATTTGTTAGAGGCCCCATTTTTGGCTTTAATTCTGGCATTTTTAATTAAATACTTTAATACCGACGGCAGCAGCAGCTATCTGTTCAGATTCAACGATAATTTCCCTGCATTTATCATGATGAGCATCATTGTAGCGCTATTTATGGGGTTATCTGTCAGTGCTGAAGAGATCATAAAAGACCGAAAAATACTTAAAAGAGAATCATTTTTGAACCTAAGTTGGAACAGTTATATTCTTTCCAAATTAGCCATCCTCTTTGTTCTATCTGCTATTCAGACATTGACATTCGTGGTAATTGGGCAGTATTTGTTAGAAATAAAAGGAATGACCATGAGTTATTGGCTCGTATTATTCTCTGTTTCCGCCTTTGCCAATGTGTTGGGACTCAATGCCTCAGCAACGTTCAAGTCTGCCATTAATGTTTATATACTCATACCAATTTTGTTAATTCCTCAAATGATATTAAGTGGGCTATTATTTAGTTTTGATAAATTAAACGACAGCATCAGTACCAAAGGAAAAGTGCCAATTGTCGCAGATATGATGGCATCGCGGTGGGCGTTCGAAGCAATTGCCGTGGATCAATTCACAAACAATCCATACCAAGCACCAATATATGATTTAGAAACAATCCAAAAACAGGCTGATTACAAGGTGACCTATCATTTGAAAAAACTGGAGGAGAAATTAAAGTTTGTAGATGATAACATCAATTCAAAAGATGATGAAATCAAGAAAAAAGTAAAGGAGGAATTTGACCTTTTCAAAAGAGAATTGTTAAAAGAAGAAAAATTCTTGAAATCCGAAAAACTAAATATTGCACAAGACTTAACACTTGCAACGTTTGATAAAAAAATGAAAAGGCAGGTAAAAAAATATATGCGTCAAGTAAAGGATAAATACCTAGATGCGTTTAACCTTGCCGAAAGAAAGCTCACTACAAAAATCAAAGCTTACGAAAACAGTAAAGTGATAGATTACAATCTGAATGAATTTAAAGACAAATACTATAACGAAAGTCTTTCTGAATTGGTAAGAAATATCAATACTGACAATCGAATTTTAGAGTATAAGGGAGAGTTATACCAACAAATAAATCCAATTTACCATGTACAAGAAATGCCTAAAAACCCATTAGACTATAGAACACACTTCTATTCTCCAAAGAAACATTTTATGGGTCATTATTTTGATACGTATTATTTTAATGTAACTGTAATTTGGTTAATGGTGTTTATACTATACGTCATGCTGTATTTTGAAGCATTCACCAAATTATCTAAAAAATTAGGGAAGCTAGCATTGTTTCAGGCTAAGAAAGTGCATTAACTAAAGCTACTTTTACTGTTTTTTATATAAATAATCATTGGTGTAAGAAATTAGAAAAAGTAAAGATTTTTAAACAATATGAATTAATAAATTTGTAGCAGTTAAAAAACAAATAATAATGAAAAAAGGAAATTTAATTTTAATGGCTGCAGTATTGCTGTACTCGTGCAACTCAAAACAGAGTAGCGAGGAACAGGCGATTCAAGACAGCATCGATAATGTGACAGTGGAAGCGCCAGCCATATCAGAAGAAGTAATTGCTGACATTGTACAACAGATACCTTCTCCCTTGGAAATTTCGGTATTGATTAAGGAATCAGGGTCTGACTATGACAAAGCTATATTGAATGACGATGATAATGTGTCAAAATATAACTCTAATTATAGCAGGGCATTGAATTTAGGAATTTATGGTACTGACTTAGGTTATACCAATATTTACGAGCAAAATCAAGATGCTGTAGGTTACATTGGCGCAGTGAGAGACTTGGCTGATGGGCTGAACATCGGACAGTTTTTTGACTTTTCTACCATCAGAAAATTAGCGACAAACAGTAGCAACTTAGATTCTCTATTACTAATTACGACAAGGAACTTTAATAAAATAAATGCATATCTCCAAGACCAAAAAAGATCAGATCAAAGTATTTTACTTTTGACAGGGGGGTGGATTGAAGCGCTGCATGTTACTTGTAAGGTGTACGAGAAGAATACAAGCAACAAAATTTTAAGAGAAAAAATAGGGGAACAAAAAATTATTTTGGAGCAAATCCAATTATTACTTTCTCTATTTGAAAGCGATCCAAATATCAAAGCATTAGGCACTGACTTGAAAGAACTTCAGACCGCTTTTGATAAAATCGAAATCATAAATACCTATGCAGAATCAACTTTCAAGGAGGTTGATGGCGTCTTGGTAATAGAAGATAATAGCACAAGTAATGTCAATATAACTGACGAAAACGTGTTAGAAATAACAAGAATTACAGAATCAATTAGAACAAAAATTATAAACTAATCTACCTATGAAAAAGATTATTTTAACTATAAGTTTCCTTTCGTTGCTCGTTTTTGTAGCACCTGAAGTGAGTGCTCAATGTGATGCCGATGAGTATGCAGAAGCTTGTATTCCAAAATTAAAAGAAGGCTTTAATTTCGTAAAAAGTTATGAAATTGATGGCGAAGATGGCGATAGAAATAAAGTGGAGTATTCGTATGTGTTTGCCAAAGGCACGCAATACATGCTTAACCTTTGCAGTGCTTCAGATGATACAGATGGTATCGTAGTAAATCTATATAATTCATCAAGAAAATTAGTCTCTACTAGTGATGCCAACGGAAAACTATACAGTGCAATCGCATATCCATGCAACGCAACAGGAATTTACTACATATCCTTTACTTTCAAAGGATCAAGTAAATACTGTGGTGGTGCGGTGCTCGGGTTTAAGAGATAAGGAAGGATAAATATAAAAAGTGTGTGTAAGTTCCCCTTTGCCGATAGCAGCGGGGAACTTTTTTGTATATTCGCTTCTATGGAGGCACAAAAGGTCAATTTTAGTTTTAAGGCAAGGTATTTTAAACTTGGTGATATTACACCCCAAACCAAAAACATTTGGTTTGTCTGCCATGGCTATGGACAATTGGTAAATTATTTTTTGAAGAATTTTAATATCCTAGACAATGGAGACAATTGCATCATTGCGCCTGAAGGATTATCAAGATTTTACCTTAATGGTTTCACTGGACGAGTCGGCGCTACTTGGATGACCAAAGAGGAGCGAGCAAACGATATTGAAAACCAAATTAATTATCTCAATACGATTTATAAACGTGAAGTTGATACAAATATTCATCATGCAAAGATTACCTTATTTGGTTTTTCCCAAGGAGTAGCTACGATTTCAAGATGGGCAATGCAAAAGCATTTAAAATTTAATCGTTTGGTTTTATGGGCAGGAAATATTCCTCCTGACATAAATTTTGCCGTTGGTAAAAAGAAACTTGAACATGTAGCTACTTTTTTTGTTTACGGAAATAATGACCCCTATATTGATGATAGGCAGCTAGAAAAACAACAGCAAAGTATCAAAAAGTTAGCCATCACCCCCACCATAAAAACATTTGATGGCGGACATGAAATTGATGCTCAAACTTTGGTTGAGATTAACCAATATTATTCATCGCTTTAATATAGTACACTTGTAACAGCCTTATTATCAGCTGATTATACTATACTTTGCTAAAAATTAAATAGCCCAAATTTGAGGGGCTTGCCATTCGCTTGGCGCGTCTACTTCGCTTGCCTGGCAGACAGGTTGGCAAATCCTTGAAATATACTTTTATTTTCGGTTTTCCCCCTGTAGCTATAGGAATTGCCTATACGCCAGGCTAATCACATGAGCAATATGGCTTAATAGAAGTTAACCGCACGACAAAACTTTATCAATATGAGTTTCCATGCAGGCAGGTTGAAATTCAAGTACCCACCGGATGTAATCATTTAAGATTTAATAGTTGAACCCACAAGCTAGAAAAATCCCTCGCTTTTTTCAGAAGCTTCCGTTGCCATTTCCGCTGCATATTCCTTACCCAAATATTTGTCAATATAGTGATGGGCAACATAAAGCAAGGGGGTTAGCACTACTGCTACAAAAAACTTGTAAATATAATTGATGACACCAACTGCCATGACCTGTGCAAAACTCCACCTAAGTGCTTTGGGGGCAAGTAAATAAAAGGCAACAAACAAAACCACATAACTATCAAACAATTGCGAAATCAATGTCGACCCAGTGGCTCTAAGCCACATCATTTTACTGCCAGTAATTTTCCTTAATTTTTGAAAAATATATACATCTAATAACTGTCCGATTAGGAAGGCAATCAGCGAAGCGACAATGATTCTTGTTCCTTGCCGAAATACAGCAGAGAATGCATAGTTAATATCAAACGTGTTGCCATTGGGATCTGTTTTATAAAGATTAACCCAAAAACCAGCAGGGGCAAGCATCGTGGATAAGTAGATAACTAAAAAGGCATATGCAATAAACCCAACAGTAAGAAAACTGATTTTTTTTACACCCTCTTTACCGAAATATTCATTGATAATATCAGTTGTAATAAATACCATTGGCCAAAGCATAACCCCGGCGGTCAGGTTAAAGTCTAAAATGAAATCACTGAACAAATGAATATTGGCAGGAGGAAAACCTACGGTATTTTCTAAAGAGAATATTTTTGCACCAATCAATTCTGCAATAAGTGCGTTGGTCAGGAAAATGCCACTCAATAAAATAAAGAGATTTGTTTTCTTTTTGGATAACGTTGTGGAGGTTTTCAAAAGGAATGCTTATTCTTTTAATAATATCTTCATCATTTCTTTGGCAGAAACGCTACTAATCAATTCTATTTTATCTTTAGGTGTTTTATCACCTATTTCATAAGTAATTCCCACTGCGTTATGCGCTTTCAAAAACCATCCCTTAGACACCGGTTTTTTGCTAACTGCAGATTTTTCATTCACGCTATAACCGGGTATATTCTCCTCTAGTGCCACAAACCAATCTTTAATGAAGTTTGGAAGCGTTGTCCCATCCTTATTTTCATTAGTATAAAATACATCATTCCAAGTGGAATGAAAATCTAATCCCAAGACTAGCTTAGCATTATTTTTATCCACAGATTCATTGATAAACTTAACTACTTTCCGTATTTCGGGCTGATTGTAGACCGACCAATCTCTATTTAAATCAACACCACCAGCATTATGTCTCCAATGTCCTAAATCAACACCATCTGGATTCATTATAGGAAAAGCCAAGAGATTGTACTTTCTTAAAAATCGATCAGATAAATCTGAATCATCTAATATTGTTTGAAGAAAGTTCTGGAAGGCATAATAACCGGTAACCTCTGGCGGATGCTGACGTGTCAGCAAAACCACCGTAGGTTTATCTTTTTTATCTCCCTTATAAATGTCCAGCACTGGCAAATTCCTCCCATCTGTTGATTTTCCAACGCTTTTTATTTCAACATAGTGCTTACCTTTGACTAACGCTGTGTACCATTGTTGCACATCACTAGCAGACTGGATTTCTTGCGCAGCCACCGTTATAGGCGTCGTGGTTAAGTTTAGCTTGATTGTTACAATGCTATCCTCTTTGAAGATATTTGTGCTGTCAATAACATGCCACTCACCATCTATTTTTAATTTGGGAGTATACCTATGTTTAAATGGTTTTGGGTATTGGAATTTGAAGTAGAAAGATTTTGGAACATTAGACCAGGTAGTAAAACCATAATAAGGGCTATGATTAATGGGCGTATTTTCTGGAGAGATAATGACCAAGGCGGTACTGTCATTCTCTTTTTCAAAGCCATTCAGCCTGGCACCATCAAATTCATTACTTGCATAAACGCCGATGTCCGTTAAAGCAAAAGTTTTCTTTTGCTGAATATGTATAGGTTTATTATTTGTGTCTACGGGTGTATTGAAGTCTATGGTGTCAATACTTTTACACGAAGTCAATATAAGCACAATACCCAGTAGTGAAAGGAAGGAACGTTGCATAATTATAATTAGTTTCATATCTCTAATAGTAGGATAGTTTATAAAAGGTAGCACTAAAGTACAATTTTCAATAATGGGTTGCAAATCTCACAAAATAATAGTGAGTATAATAACCAAGAACAATTTCTCAATAGTTATTTTACCTCAATATCGTATTTATCAAGCAACCCGACAATTCCATCCCTAGAAAATTTAGCTTTCTTGATGCGGTTTATTTCTGGGTCAATTGAATAGTTATGCGCAGTACAAAAATCCACTTTCTCTAAATTGGTATTTCCAAATATAGCCCTGTTCAAGTCACAATTTGTGAATGTGGCGGCTGTCAAATCAGTTTCGGTAAAATCTACTTCATGTAGGTTGCAATTTTTAAAGGAAGTATCTTTTATTTTCAGTTTGTAGAAAGAGGCTAAGTTCAGTTGGCATTCTTCAAATTCAATAGACAGTAAAAACCCATTGCAGTCATTGAAATTCAACCCAAGTAACTTGCAATTGGAGAACTTCACTTCTTTTAACGCAGTGTTGCTCATCTTTGACATGCTTATATTGCAATTGTCAAATTCGCACTCCATAAAAACAATGTTTGATAAATCTGAACCAGAAAAGTCACATTGTACAAAGGCACAATTATCGTACTCTCCGTTTGGTAATGACTTTTCAGTATAGTCGATGTTTTGGAAGGTTTTGTTTTCTGTGATGTTGTTCATTTTTTTGACTTTCAATAGATTTAAA
>CAYRIF010000010.1:20162-25773 GCA_964424205.1 uncultured Roseivirgaceae bacterium
GGATGGTAGGCCCTGTAAGTGCCGTGCTTCATGCCATTTTTTAGCGGCACTTCCACTTTCAATGTCCCATCATCATATTTCTCAGTGTATTTTTTTGCGCTCAGGTCCTCCGGTATAATTTCTTCTATCGTAATAAGCTCTTCCTCTACCACTTGCTCAAGCAAAATTTTATTGGAAAGCAACGGGTTTTCTGCTAGTTGCGGGCCTACAAGTAAGGCATCATTTCCAAACTGCTCTTTTTGTTTGACCGCTTTTGGGTCTTGATACTGCAAGGCAATTTTACTTTCAAACAAATCACTAGTGGGCATTAATTGAAAACCAACCTGCGGAAAGCAAACAATAAAATCTTTGTTCTTATTCATATCTCTGACGGTTTCTTTATCGGCAAAGGACTTTAAACTCGAGTGCAGCAATGGCGTATTGATGTACATGAAAAGACTTGATTCATCATCAAAATTATTGATGAATTTTTTAAAATCCTTCATTTCCGAAAGTGTTTTTTCTTCGTTATGATCATTGATGATATTCTTCAGCGTCTGTGGGTGATTACTGAAAATTACATAATCGTCAATGACAGTGAAATAGGGCTTATCCAATCCTGCAAAAAAATCACCTAAAATTAATTTGAAAAATCCTTTAATAGACATGAAGTTAATCGGGTAGCCTTTGTAGGTTACTTGCTTAAATTTTACGGGGGTTTTCTTTTTAATCCTTTTGATGATGAAATTGAGATTTTCTAAGGCATCGTCTCTATCTTTAGCTTTCAGCACAATGGCAAATTCATTTTTTTTGCCTAATCCTGAGGGTTGCATTTGTATAAAGGCAATTTCATCATCCACCCAGTCAATGAAATTTTCTTTGATGTTTATTTTCAAGAACTTCTCTATTTTATCATAGTTTTTACCATAATCAGCAAACTGATTGTGCTTTTCATCCCTCATTTTCTCAAAGTTTCCATAAAATTCTGAAAAGCTATCAAAGCCCATACTAAGGTAGAAAGCAGTCCGTTGCGGTGCAATTTTAGGAATGGTGATTTCCCCCTTCCCTGATTGTTGTAGTACTTTTAGGTACGACGTGGTATTTTCATTAAGATTTGTGAAACCATCGGCGCGCATAATATTTTTGTCAAGGTCAAAATTGAAACCAGAAAACACAAGGTCATTACTTATTTTTTTGATATACTCATTGGTCTGGCTCATATAAGAAAGCATAAACTCGTCCAAAAAGCCATACTGCAAGTACAACCTGAAAAGCCCATCATCATCCACTTTTCTTTGTACTTCCAGAAATTGCAAATCACGGCCAATGCTCGGTTCTGCCACTTGGTCGATGGAGGCTTCTACTAGCAGGTGCGTATAGGAAGCTACCAAAAGATTTTCTACAAAAGCCATGTGCAAAGTTTCTCGACTTATTTTATCATATAATTCTATGATTTCATTGCCATGATAATCTCTTTTACTGACTTTGAAATCATTGCTTAACACTGTTTTTAGGTAATCCCTCAGTTGGCTGAGCTTTGATATTTTTTTTAAATCTACTACGAAAAGAAAGTCGTAATCATTCTTTTTGTACATGTGGGCTGACACTAGCACGGATCGGGAACCTAGGAGCGAAAATAATTTTTTGTTATTTTGGATAAGCGTATCTAGGCTGTTGGCATTGGCGGTAAGCTCAGCGAAATAATTATTTTTTTGGAGATGTTGCCATATTTCACTTTTACTGATTTTTGACCAGTTTTCAATAGGCTCTTCTGTTTCAATGATATATACCGCATCTTTCGGAATGAGGTAAATAGGACGAAGATTTTTATCAGGTACAATGATGAATTTGTAAATGCCAAGTCCTATAGCAGCGAGGACTGCCAGCAATACGCCCCATTTAAATATTTTTTTAATCATAATATGCCAACGAGAATGGAAGCCACAAATTACAGATTGTTACGAAGACTTTAAAATGAGATTGCGTGAATAACTTACTTTGAGCAATATTTATTTGATGCTCTTCAGATATCTGGAAGTTTCTAAATCATTATTAAAAATAAATACTTGCTTTGAGTCTTCTAGTTTTCTTAATTTCTCAACAAGTTTCCTTCCCCTTTTTCTTTTAAATGTAATGACATAGTGTAAGAAATTAAGGTCAAATCTTTCCCTACACCCTTCTGCCATGCCCGGTCTAACTTTCCTCCAATGTTTGATTGTTCTTTTTATAACCCTAGATAAACATACTCTTGTTGAATAGTTTAAGAAGATGATGGTGTCTGCTTTTTGAATTCTTATATCCATGGTGCCACCATAAGATCCGTCAATTATCCAATCTTCTTTTTCTGCTAATTTTTTTACAACCCCTGTCCATGTGGCTTTATCAGGTTCAGTCCAGTCAGGTTTCCAATAGCTTTGATCTAAGGTGATCAACTCTAGCCCAAGAATAGCATGCAACCGACGAGATAAGGTTGATTTTCCAGCACCACTACAACCGATAACCATTATTCTATTCATAAGTGTAGTTTACAAACTATCTAATGCCCAATACTGAGATAAAATATTAAAGATTAAATCTGAATAGCCCCACCCAACCCCTGTAGCTGCAATCATTGTTAAGCTGTCTTGATTCTTTCTATGTGGTCGAGATGCACCGGTCATATTTGGCTTCATATTCAGGTCAAATATTTGGTATACTCCTACACTATTTTTTCTGCAATCAATTCGAATAGGAGCTCTTGCCCCAATAATTTTTCCCGCCAATTCACACCATTTGCTTATTTCATTTAACTCTTTTATGGATTCATTATTATTTGGTATTTTTTTGCTATTATTTACTACAGCAATGACACCATTGTAGGGAACAATCCCTTCTATGTGATTAAATCTTTCTACGGGTGGTAAAGACCAATGGCTCTTCTTTTCCACACGCTCGTTTCTAATAATATAATTTCCAGGAGGCATTATGGTAATTGTAATTTCTTTTCCTGGTAAAAATGTCTCTATAATAGCCTTTTTTCCATATTTTTTAGAAGTAATTAGTTTTGTAAACTCCTCTCTGAGCTCCCTTTCATTATGAACAAGTACCACGCCTTGGCTTCCTCTGCCCCTTACTGGCTTTAATACCATAGGAAATCCAATTGGAATATCATTATTAGCAGTTAACAGATGTGATATTGGAATGGGTAGAGATTGTCCCCTTAAAAGGTTGTTTGTATAAAACTTGTCATCAAAAATTTCAACTTGTTTTGGCTCCTGACCTACAACCAATAGCGATTGGTTGGTGAATTTCAAAATTGAATGTTTTGAATGCAAAACAGTATTCAACCAGAAAGTATTTGCACCTTTTTTAATAGCACTTTCAATACCATCATATGAGTCGGGGAATACCCAGTCAAAATTATTTTCTATTCTTGGAGAATTGACAGGTATAATGAGGTCAATATTTTTTTGTTGTAGGGCAAGGGCAATATCTGCACCACTATCTGAGTAGCCGCCTTCCTTCATGGGTTTGACAATCCCTTTAATTATTGGTGGGGGTGTTAATTGGTATAATATAGCAACTTTTAGACGTATCACATGTCTTTATCTAATACTAACGAACAATCACAAATATAACTTTTCTATTTTTGTCAAAAGAGGTAATTGAAAATTGGCCATAAAAAAAAGGCTTTCCGATATATTCGGAAAGCCTTTAATTTTTAAAAGTTTATTACGCTATTATTGTGCAACTTTTACGTTCACTGCGTT
Organism: uncultured Roseivirgaceae bacterium; assembly: GCA_964424205.1. Classification (GTDB taxonomy): domain Bacteria; phylum Bacteroidota; class Bacteroidia; order Cytophagales; family Cyclobacteriaceae; genus CAYRIF01. The sequence goes on from CAYRIF010000010.1 coordinate 23,891, forward strand.
GAGTCCTTTTCTTCCTTCAGTTAGTTCAAATTCTACTGTATCGCCTTCACGAATTTCATCGATCAATCCTGATACGTGTACAAAATGTTCTTTTTCTGTTCCTTCTTCGTTAATAAATCCGAATCCTTTAGATTCGTTGAAGAATTTTACTGTTCCTTTATTCATTGTAATATTAATTAATTATTTTAAAGTGCAAATATGAATATTTAAAATGACAATTCAAAGTATTTTTGCGTTTATTTTCTTGATTTAAATACGCTAGAAATGTCCTAGCAAAAGAAAAAATAGTCAATCATAGATTCTGCACTAATTTTTGTCATATAATCCCTGATCTCCATTTGGGCATGTTCGTTGGCTACAGTAATGATACTTTGCGGTTTGTCTAGTGTTTCTAAAAATTTAAAGTCATAAAGTGTCTGTTCATAAATAGCGCTTCCAATCTTTTTCGGGTTGTCACATATCCAGTAAAATGGTATGTTTTTTTCGACAAGCATTTTGGCAACCGTCTTTCCTTTGCTCCCTGCTCCCCAAATTACTAATGGACGTAAGGCGTCATAATCAATTTCTAAAAAATATTTAACCTTGATATGAAGAAAATAATTTTGCGCATAATGCACATGCGTACGGGACGTTCGGTACTCATAATCGCGCCAAAGGTGTAATAATTTATCATTAGGAATACATTTTAATCCATACTTGTAAAAGCGAAAGGTCAAATCATAATCTTCAGGATAGTCGTTTGGCTGAAAGCCACCTACGGCAATAAGGTCCTCTCTATGCACCATAAAGCAGGGTGATGGAATGACACATTCTTTATAAATCTCACTGTAATTTTCTCCTTTTATGGTTAGTTTGTTGAGCCAATCTTCATAGCGTTTATAACCATTACTGATTCCCTTTTCAGAAAAGTACTGGACTAAGCCCACTGCCACATGTCCTTTGCCGAAGGTCTCTAAATGGCTGGAAAGGACTGCTAATTTTCCTGGCTTCATGATATCATCGGAGTCCATCCGTGTGATGTACTTCCCCTTACTTTTTAAAAAAGCCAAGCGAAGTGCCTTGATAATGCCAGCGCCTGTGTTTTGAAATACTTTGATTCGAGCATCCTGTTTTGCAAAATCTTGAATAATCTGCAAGCTTTCATCCGTCGAGTGATCATTGACAGCAATTAACTCCCAATGCTCATAGGTTTGTGCCTGTACAGAGGCTAAACATGCAGTTAAAAATTCTGCTGTATTTTTAAACGGAGTTAGTATGCTTATTAAGGGGGTTTTAGACATTTATTTGTTGTTAATTATACCTTTATTAAACCCTTCTTTCATTAAATCATCCTCTCACTAAAAGAACTACCATCTAATCAAAGCAGATGCCCATGTAAATCCACTGCCAAAGGCGGCGATACAAACCAAGTCATTTTCTTTGATTCTTCCCTCAGCCCATGCCTCACTCATGCAAATTGGAATAGAGGCGGCTGTTGTATTTCCATAGCGCACAATATTGTTAAACACTTGGTCATTTTTCAAGCCAAGTTGTTTTTGCACATACATGCTTATTCTCAAATTCGCTTGATGTGGAATTAATAAGTCAATATCTGCTGTTTCTAAATTATTGGCTTTTAGTGCTTCTCCTATTACTTCGGGAAATCTAACTACTGCATGCTTGAAAACATTTTTTCCATTCATCACTACTTTGAAATCAGTCGTATCTAATATCTGTTCTGGTTGTCTTTCAGCATTCGGACGGCTACTGCCAGGATCTTTAACATACAATTCTTCTGCAAAATTTCCATCTGAGTGGAGGTGCGTAGATAGCACTCCTTTGTTTTTTTCTTCGGTTGGTTGTAGAATAACAGCACCAGCGCCATCTCCAAAAATTACACTCAC
>CAYRIF010000011.1:0-24626 GCA_964424205.1 uncultured Roseivirgaceae bacterium
AGAAACTGGGTGTGATTTTTGAAGGAAGGGATTCTGCAGGAAAAGGAGGTGCCATTAGGCGGATTATCCAGCATTTAAATCCACGGCATTATAGAATCGTGGCACTGCCGAAGCCAGATGAAGTAGAGGCAGGGCAATGGTATTTTCAACGCTATGTGAACCAGCTCCCTATTGCAGGTGAGATCGTATTTTTTGATCGTAGTTGGTATAATCGTGCTGTGGTAGAACCGGTGAATGATTTTTGTACTGATGAGGAGTACAAGGTTTTTATGGGGCAGGTCAATGAATTTGAAAAAATGGTGGTAGAGTCAAATATTCAGCTCATCAAGTTTTATTTTTCCATCACCAAAGAGGAACAGGCAAAGCGATTCGAGGATGTTAAAAACAGTCCCTTAAAACAATGGAAAATGTCGGCGGTAGATGCCAAGGCACAGGAACTTTGGGACGTATATACCAAGTATAAAGAGGCAATGTTTGCTAAAACTGATACGAAGTTAAATCCTTGGATCGTAATTGAAGCCAACAAAAAAACAGCAGCAAGGGTAGAGGCTATTGAGCATATACTAAAAAAAGTGCCTTATAAGTCATAGTAAAATGACTAGACAATAGTTTTAGCATTGTTTTTATCCCAGTCTTTGGCTTGAAGTCTTCCTGCCTCATACATTTGCTTGAGTCGTCCTTTGTTTACATCATAGACGTCTTGCATGATGCTAGGTAAGAAAATCGTATTATGTTTTTTAATGTCCTTTTCTTTCATGATTTTATTCTCCATGAATTCATCATTTTTTGATACTTCTACATTGGAAATTTCAGTATAGCGGCTAAGGATTTTCATTAGATTTTTTGGAATGAATTTTCCAGCTAATATTTTCTTGTAGTCTTCGGGTCTAGAGTAAATAGACGTAGATTCGGTTATATTATATTTATCGCTGTCAATAATTTTTGGAGTTGAAATATGATCACGCACGCCACCATCATATAGCAAAACCTCATTCTCAAATTTTTTACCCGTGAAATCACGAAATGTATCGGTCACTTTTATCCCCTCTGTGAAAATTGGAATTGAGGCAGAAGCATTGACGAATCTGAGGAAATACTGATGAGACATTTCTTTTAGGTTAACAAAGACCCTACAACCCGTATAAAAATCTACCGACCCTACAATGCAAATGGGATATTTATCCTCCCTTTTGTATGCTTCAAATTCTTGAACAGGCACTAGTGCTGCTAATGCCTTTTCCAGGTTGAGTTGCTTGCCTAAATAGGGTCGCCCACTAATGATACTGAGTATTGCATTGGCTACTCTGATTTTTCCGTTGGATTTGACAGGAGCGGTGCTGAAGAAGGTTTTCAAGTCAAAATTGAGTACCAGTTTCCTGAGCTTATCAAATTTTCCCATTGCCAGGGGCACAGCGAGAATGGCACCTGAAGAAACGCCAGAGATAATATCTGGGTTATATTCTTTTTCTTTTAGTATGACTTCTGCCGCGCCAAAAAGCCCACCAATTTTAGTGCCGCCACCTGATATACCTAAATGCTTCATCGTGATACATGTTTGATTACGATGTAAAGCTAGTAATTATTCAGTACGTAGATTTACGTAGGTGCAGAAGCCACTATTTACTTGCCTCCTTGGGCTTTATTTCATAAACCTGAATGGTTTTTGTTTTTTTGTTGTAGCCAGCTTCGTGGTAGTATTCTCTGTATTTGTATTGTTTAGAACGATAGAACTTTGCTTTAATCTTTTGAAGAAAAGAATCATGTTTATCTAGCAACAAATCAAAATTTGTCTTTTTTAGTGTTTTTGGTTTTCCATCTAAATGTTTTAAACTATTTTTTTCAAGCACTGTTTTGAAAGTGAGCAATATAGTTTCATCAGGATTTGGTGTTTCAAAAAACTTGGAGTTCAAATCTTCATTAAAATTTGGACCATGTGAGAATGTAGGCATATGTTTTTGAATCTCCGAGTAATTGATTGGAGGGGGTTGATGCATCCAATGGTTATAGTAATAATTGTTATATGTGTAAGTTAGGATAGATCCCATTTCAATAACATAGTTACTGTCAACATCAAAATCCACCTTAATTACAGCATTTGTTTTCATTACTTTCTTCAATAGTTTTTTAGGTTTTTGCGGAGTTACATTTGTGGCATCGTCATACAAAATTAATGTATTTCCAAAAGGAATTTTTTCTATTTTTTTTGGAAAAGAGTAAGTTTTGAGTAGTTGGAGATTATTAGTATTGTAAACATTTAGCCTACCTTCTTCGCTACTTGCGTGAAATTGAAAAAGTTTATCATCCAATAAAAAGGAGCTGATTTTTTGAGCACCATTTGCTGCAAATTTAATTTTTTTAGATTCTAATGTATCAATTGTTACTTTTAAAGTAGCTAAATCTAGTTTTATTATTTTACTAAAATTGTTCTCATCGCTTATCAAATACAGTGTATTGTCAATATGATAATACTTTTTAGAACTAGTCTGATCTGAGATATTCACAAACTCTTCCGAATTCACGTTAATCCATAGTTTATTTCTGAATAACTGCTTCGATAGACTAAGTAAAGTTAGTTTAAATTTTGTTTTTGGGTTGTTGGATATATTTGACCCACTGAGCGTAAATGTTTGTTCTTCCTGCATTGAAATGTTAAGATTCAGAAACTTTATGGTATCAGACTCATATGGAGAGTAGGTAAAAAAGAAGTCATCTCCTTTTTTATAGGAAGCAATTATATTTACATTTTTTAGTAACAAGGCTGCCTGATTAAGTTTTGTTTTGCTAAGATTATTAATGTCAATTTCCCAGGCTTTAACGTTAACCTCATTTTTTTTCTTGCTCCCTTTTTCTTCCTGTAAATAAAATTTTATAATGTTTTTGTTTTTACTACTACCAATAAAAGCAGGCATTTTCTCTGCAAAATTTCTGCTAAAGGTAAACGTATCTTTCAAGTTCATCTCTTTGTCATAGTATCGCATATTACATTCGGTATTGCTAAAAATTAGGTATAGTATATTTCCCTCCATGTCGGCATGAGCATCAATTTTTTTTACATACTTAATTGGTGTCTCAAACTCAAGAATTGGCTTCTCTTGTGCCTGCGTATTTAAAAAGAATAGGAGGGCAAATAATATTACAGCTAGTTGTTTCATAATTTTTTGTTTCTAGTATTACTAATCTTTATCAAGTATCAATATTAATGGTCTGTGGTCAGAGACAATAGATTCATAATCACTATCGCAATCGTCTAGGCTTAATGTAAAAACATCTGTCTCATTGTCAAATAGTTCGTTGGTGATGAGCATGTGGTCTAGGTGACTAGGCCACGAAGGATATGACCACCCTTGGTTATTGTCTGCTGCAATGCCCATGTCTGCAAATCTATAATTATCAGGATCCTCGATAAAGTTTTTGAAAACATTATCATTAGGATTATCTTCAATAATTAAGTCATTATAGTCGCCAAGTACAACCACATTATCGGTGGCATGTTGGGTATCAATAAATTCTTTTAATAACAAGCTTGCTGCTCGTCTACGGTCTTCGTTCTCTTGTCCACCTCGGGCCTTCAAGTGAATATTAATAAAGGTTACTTCTAGACCATTTTGATGTTTGGCAGTGATGACTTGTGGCGGTCTTGGAAATGCGCTATGGTCATTATTGTAGATGGTCATTGCGCTTTCGGTAATGGTCACAACATTCTCTTTATACAAGTACCCATATTTTAACCCACCACTTGTGAGTTCTGTAGCGCTCCATCCTGCTAGCTTATTAGTGAGTGCTTCAAAGCTTGCCGTGGAGGTTATTTCCTGCACTGCAACAAGATCCACATCCATGGCTTTGATAATGGCAACAACATTGTCAACGGTTTTGCTACCTAACGGAAAATTTTCTAAGTTCCACGTCGCAATGTCAAATGTTGGGGTTTCACCAGTGATGATGCAATTGCTTACATTTAGCAGGTCTATTTTTTCTGGTTTTTTAACAGGAGGGTCTGATCCCTTGTTACACCCTGAAAAGGACAGTAAAAAAATAAGGAAATAAAGTAACTGGTAACCTTTCTTCATAGTTTTTAACAATTGTCCCTCAAAGTTAACATATCAGGGGCGTATCAAGAAAGAAAAGGAGTAAAGAAATGCTACTCAGACTTAGCGAAAAGCGGCTTCAATGCGATTTGAGATAACTCTACATAAAACATACCAATTGGAAGAGAAGCAATCTCTACTTTTGTTTTCAGGTCTTTTACGGTTTTTCTGAACTTGTGAATTTTAAGTTGCTTGCCATCTTCATCCAAAAACCTAACGACAACTTCACCCATTATATCATTGTTGACCCTGATGTCCAGAAAATCTTGATTGGGATTAGGATACATCTTAATTGGTTGTGTTACGTCTTCAAATACTAGACCAAAGTTCACTTCTGTTTTCTCCGATGTTCCGTCTGCCAAAGAAAACCCATCTTTACTCACAGCTTTTATTTTATAGTAATAAGATGTATTGACGTTGAGGTTATTATCAGAAAATTGGTTGATATTGGCACGCACAAGTGCAATTTGTTCAAACCCCCTGTCAGGGTGTATTGACCGCTCAATACTAAAACCATGTTCATTATCAGAATTATCATTCCACGCTAAATCTATTTGTTTCTCTGAAATGACCTTGGCGAGAAAGTTACTGGGCGGTACCGGAAAATTGGGTCTGTGAATTGTTAACGTCTGATTGGTTTTTATTTTATTAAACACTTGTTCACCGCTTTCGGGCCATACAATTGCTAATTTTTCGATACTTGTATTGCTCCCCAGTTCAAACCTAGTTTCAACGATACTTGCTTGGTCATTTGAACAGGTAAAGTCAATTTCTTTTTGTGACCATATACCATCATATTTAAGTGAAACGGTTAATGTTGCTGTATTATAATTATCATTGTAAACTTTAAGTTTTATCCAATTATTCCCTGCGTCTGCAAACGACTGGTTGATGAGCGCAACAAATGCAAGGGTGAAAGCAAACTTGAAATATTTAGACAATGTATATGTTATTATGTTCATAAAAAGCAAAAGTTAAACAGTATAAAAAATCTTGTACAGTACCAGAGTTGTTACTCATTTAAAAAATGCAATTATAAGACGACAATGGTACTGTTATTATTATTAGTAAAAGAACAAAAAATGCGTAATACCTTTCATGTAAGAATTTTTTTTAACAAGGGTAAAAACAAAAAAAAATACAATTTATTCTTCTTAAATATCTATTTTTCTATTGAAATAGTACAAAAGTATTAAAAACACGATACTTTTCTTACATCTTGAATTTGTATTACCCACAGAGATTTTTGGTGTATTTAACGGAACTTCACATCATTCTATCGAAAAAAGATAGTAATAGTGATAGGTGCACTAAATCCAAAGTCTTTGAGTGATAACTAATCTTAAAAAAGTACAAAAATACATTAAAAAAAGTGTGTAAAATTTCCACACATTGTGCTATAATAGCAGCATAAAAATAATTTAACAAAAAGAAGGGTGATTTCACCCACTGCAAATATACGAAATAATATATAAATTTATAACAATTGCTAGATTTAATTGCATTAAGTGAATGTTTCTGAATTGTAAAGTGTAAGCCTTAATTGGATACCTTGATTGGAATTAAGATAGCTTGGGGAATTTCTTTTTTAATTTGGGTGTAAATTTTATGTGCTTCTAGTTTTTCAAGATACTTACCAACCCTTACTTTATAGTTGGGCGCATTCCAATCAATCTTTGGTCGGGCATCCGGAATAATTTGGTATACTAACGATTTTCTGTAATCAGCTTGATCTCTACTAGTGCCTGAGTAAACTTGGATAGTATAGCCCATCGTATAATTTTCTTTTTCATTGCGATAAGCTGCAGCCAACGTTTTATTAATTTCCTTCGTAATATCTTGACTGGGTTCATGAAATATAGTGTCCCTCGGTTTGTCTTCATTAGTTTCTTGGGTATCTGCATCAGTATATTTGGGTCTGTAAACACTTAAGTCCTCAGATTTGGTAGTATTACCTGTCTGTTTGATGGGTAAGCAGCCTATGGTTGCAGTGCCTATAAATACAAGTGCCAAAAGAAATATTCTATTCATATCTATCTAGTAACGAGTTTTAAATCTACTAATTATAACTAACCTTCAATCAATACACAACGATTGTTTTTCACATCCTCTTCTACTGTCTTAAACTTCACATCTTTTTTGATGCTGCCATCTGTATACTGTACAGTTACTTTTTGGTTACGCCCGGCTATTTTTTGCGATTTAACAGGAGCAGCTTTTTCCAATGGCGGACGATCAGGATTATGTGCTTGTCCGCCGCTTAATAAGGATTTAGACTCTTCTTTTGTTTCTTTAAGGTTCTGGCGTGTTTGCTGTCTTCTTGCCGCTTGCACTTCATTAGATTCTTGCACTGGCACATCCGCTTTCATTAAGAACGAAATTGTTTCTTCGTTGACCCGTGCAATAAATCTTTTGAATAGTTCGAAGGATTCGAATTTATAAATAAGCAATGGATCTTTCTGCTCATATACGGCATTTTGAACCGATTGCTTCAAATCATCCATTTCCCTTAGGTGCTCTTTCCAAGCGTTGTCAATGATTGCCAGTGTAATCATTTTCTCCATCGAAAAAACAAGCTCTTTACAATCTGTTTCCACATTTTTTTGTAGACTTGATATAACGGCAATTTGTTTTTTACCATCGGTGAATGGTACTTGAATGTCTTCAATTGTAGCGCCACGTTCTCTATTGATGCTATTGATGATTGGAATGGAGCGTTTGACAATGTTATCATTTTTTTCACGATAATGTGCTAAGGCTTTTTCATAAACTTGATTGCTTAAATCTGCTTCACTGATGCTGCTGAAGTCTTCTTGCGATATTTGATAATCTATTCCGAAAGTACTCAGACAATTAAGTTTAAAGCTGTCATAGTCTTCTGCATGTTTTGCATTCTCAACAATATTTTCAGTGGTATCAAACAGCATGTTTAGAATGTCTAATTCCAAACGTTCACCATGTAGGGCGTTTCTACGTCTTTTATAGATTACCTCTCTTTGTGAGTTCATCACATCATCATACTCTAAGAGTCGTTTTCTTGTTGCAAAGTTATTTTCCTCAACTTTTCTTTGTGCTCTTTCTATTGATTTAGTTACCATAGAGTGCTGAATAACTTCACCTTCTTGTAGCCCAAGTTTATCCATGATTTTAGTTACTCGCTCAGACATAAACATCCGCATCAAGTTATCCTCCAGTGATACGAAAAATTGCGAAGAGCCAGGATCTCCTTGTCGACCAGATCTACCCCTAAGCTGTCTATCCACCCTTCTTGACTCATGCCTTTCTGTACCTATGATTGCTAAACCACCAGCTGCTTTTGATTCGGGGGTAAGTTTAATATCTGTTCCCCTACCTGCCATGTTTGTAGCAATGGTAACAGTGCCTGGTTTACCAGCATTAGCAACAATTTCTGCTTCTCTTTGGTGTTGCTTGGCATTCAATATTTGGTGCTCAATATTTCTAATTTTGAGCATTCTGCTTACTAACTCCGAAATTTCAACTGAAGTAGTACCTACTAATACTGGTCTTTTTGCTTCAGTCAATTCCACAATCTCATCTGCTACCGAGTTGAATTTTTCACGTACAGATTTAAAAACCTTGTCTTCCATGTCTGCCCTTACAATGGGTCTATTTGTAGGAATCACAACCACATCTAGCTTATAAATATCCCACAGTTCCCCAGCCTCCGTCTCAGCAGTTCCTGTCATCCCTGCCAATTTGTGGTACATCCTGAAATAATTTTGCAAGGTGATGGTTGCATAGGTTTGCGTAGCATCTTCAACTTTCACGTTTTCTTTGGCTTCAATTGCCTGGTGCAGTCCATCAGAATACCTTCTTCCATCCATCACACGACCGGTTTGCTCGTCTACAATTTTCACCTTGTCATCTACCAAAATATATTCAGTATCCTTTTCAAAAAGTGTGTAGGCCTTCAATAGTTGATTTACCGTGTGAATTCTTTCTGCTTTGGCGGTGTAATCTCGTATTAGCGAATCTTTTTTCTGAAGTTTGTCGTTTTCGGAAAGCGCATTATCATTATCAATATCCGCCGTTTCCATGCCGATGTCTGGTAAAATAAAGAAACTAGCATCTTCCCCCTCGCCAGTGATGAGGTCAATTCCTTTTTCTGTAAGATCTATGGAATTGCTTTTTTCATCAATTGTGAAGTATAGCGGCGCATCAGCTTCTGGCATTAATTTCTGATTGTCTGCCAGGTAAATATTCTCCGTTTTATTGGAGAGTTTCTTCATGCCAGTCTCGCTCAAAAACTTAATCAATGGCTTATATTTAGGCAATCCTCGGGTTGCTCTAAACAATGAAAGACCGCCATCAGCCTCATGGCCATCGGCAATCATTTTTTTGGCTTCTATCAAAAACTGTGACACTACTTTCTTTTGTGCATCAACAAGTTTTGCAATCCTAGGTTTTAATTCATGGAACTCATGTACGTCACCTTTTGGAACTGGGCCAGAAATTATTAATGGGGTTCTTGCTTCATCAATAAGTACAGAATCCACCTCATCAATCATCGCATAGTGGTGTTTTTTCTGAACTAATTCTTCAGGATTACGGGTCATATTATCCCTTAAATAATCAAAACCAAATTCATTATTTGTACCATAAGTGATGTCTGCCTCGTAGGCTTTTTTCCTTTCTTCAGAATTAGGCTCGTAAAAATCCAAGCAGTCAATAGTCAATCCATGAAACTCAAAAATTGGCGCCATCCACTCGGAATCCCTTTTAGCTAAGTAAGTGTTTACCGTAATTACGTGGACACCTCTTTTTGCCAGGGCATTTAGATAAGCAGGTAGTGTGGCCACCAGTGTTTTACCTTCACCCGTTGCCATCTCGGTTATTTTACCTTCATGCAAAACGATACCACCTATGAGTTGCACATCATAATGAAGCATGTCCCAAGTGATTTCATTGCCTGCAGCCATCCACTTATTGTGCCAAATGGCATCATCGCCCACTATTTCTACATTACTCTTTTTTGCCGCAATTTGCTTGTCAAATATCTCTGCTTTCACGACTATTTTCTCGTTATCTTTAAATCTGCGCGCTGTTTCTTTGACAACAGCAAAAGCAAGTGGAAGCACATCATTTAATACTTCTTCCAGTTTGTCGTTCCGTTGCTCTTCCAGCTTATCTATGGCATCAAATATTTCTTCTTTTTGGTTGATATCAAGACTCGTGTCAGTATTTACTTTGTCATGAAGTATAGAAATTTCATCATCAATTTCTTTCAAGTAACTATCTATTGTATTCCTGATTTCCGTTGTCTTTCCTCTCAGTTCATCATCACTAATTGAAGAGAGACTTTTGTATTCCGTTTTGATTTCATCAACGATTGGCAATATTTTTTTGATGTCTTTATTAGACTTTGTGCCAAAAATTTTGGCTATTCCTTTTGTAAAAATATCTAACATATTTTCTGTTATTTCAAATTGAGGTTTAAAGGTAGTTTGTTTACTGAAATTTTAATAATTCAAACTACATAATATAATGATTCAATCAGCAAATTGGCATACTTTGAAGCAGGTAATATTATAATTTAATTTTTCCTTCAAATACCATTCCAGCTGGACCTATTAGATAGATTTCTTCAAACGTTTCTTCATCTATCTTGCTAAATGACACTTTTAGTATTCCTCCATGGGTTTTTATGGTGATTGGACTTACCAAGCCCTTAGCACTCACTGCCAAACTGACAGCTGTCACGCCCGTGCCGCAGGAGAGTGTTTCATCTTCTACTCCTCTTTCATAAGTTCTAACACTAATTTCATTTCGATCAAGAAGCTGGACAAAATTCACATTTGTCCCTTCTTTTTTGAAAAACGCACTATTTCTAATTTTCCTTCCTTCATCAAAAATAGGGTAAGTAGCAATGTCATCTACATATTTGATGAGGTGTGGCGAGCCTGTATCTATAAATGTATCGCCATTGATGGTTTTTACGCTATGGACATTATTCATTTTTAAATGAATGAGATTGTCAGCAATAAATGCTTCATGCGCTCCGTCAATAGCAAGAAATGTCGTTTTTTCTTGGATGATGCCTAAATAATTCGCAAAGTGAACGGCACAGCGACTCCCGTTTCCACACATGCTTTGCGAGCCATCGGCATTGTAATAAATCATTTCAAAATCATAATCTTCGTGATTCTGAATTAAGATTAGTCCATCGGCACCTATGCCAAATTTTCTGTCACAGAGTTTGCTAATTAGTGCTTCAATATTTTTGCAGGAAGAATTTTCCAATGAAAAAATGTGACTGCGATTGTCAATCATTATGAAATCATTTCCTGTTCCTTGGTATTTGAAAAAATTGATTGTTGACATCTAGCGGTCTATTATGAGTTACACAAAACTACAAATAAGTATTGAAATTTAGGATATATAAAAAGCCATCCCGACCGTGTCGAAATGGCTTCTAATATTTTACAAGAAAATAAAGCCTATAATTTTTCTTTAATTCTTGCTTTTTTGCCTTTCAGTCCTCTTAAATAGAACAACCTAGCCCTTCTTACTTTTCCTTTTCTGATAACTTCTATTTTATCAATGTTTGGAGAAAGGAGTGGAAAAATTCTTTCTACACCCACACCATTTGAGATTTTACGAACAGTAAAAGTCTCGCCATTTGAATTTGGGTTTCTTCTTTGTAGCACTGTTCCTTGAAACTGCTGAACCCTCTCTTTATTTCCTTCTCTAATTTTCACGTGAACATTAACTGTGTCACCTGCCTTAAAATCAGCTATTTCGCTTCTTCTTTCAGCATATTCTTGTTCTATATAATTAATTAATTCGCTCATGATTCCTATGAATTAAAATCTGTATTTCTAAAATCGGACTGCAAATATAGAATTTTTTATTTAAAAAAATAAGCATTAAAAAAATAATAGTGCTATTTATTTTTTTAGCAGCGTAGTAGTATGGTTGTTTTAATTTGAACATCTCAGATAAATATTACTTTTCCTGCATAAAATTACACCTGTAATTCGAACTCGGAAATGGGTCTCATTAATGCTTCAATTCTACCGTTCTTCGTAAATGAATAACCATGAAAAGGCTATGCGCAATGAAATAGTATCACAAAATCAGCTTGGTTATAAGATTTTAAGGCATTAAAACATATATTATGAGACGATTATTACTACTTATTAGCTTTTTGATTGCAAGTGTATCTGCTTTCAGTCAAAATACTTACTACTCACAAGGGAGTGGAGATTTTTCTACCATCACTTGGGATACCAATCCAGGTGGCGGTGGCACAACTGCCACATTCCCAGCAGATTACGACGGGACAAATAATGACCACACATTCATTGTGCAAGACGGACATACTGTTTCGCTTGATGTGAATATCAATGTGGGTGAATTAACTGTTGGTGGTGGGGTAAGTGGGATTTTTAATATTAAAAATGGTGCTAAAACAGTGGTAATCAATGGAAATGTAACCATTTTGAGTGGTGCCTCCTTTAATATACAAAATGACAATGGAGATACGCATAGTCTTACATTTTATGGTGATTTAACGATTGCAGGCACATTTGATTTAACCAATGGCACATCAGTAGGTAATTTGGTGGTAGATGGAACGAGCACTACAGTCATTTCAGGTACAGGGACTAACAATTTTAATCACGTAACATTTCAAGGTGGTAAGAATAGAATAGTAACATCCAATCTAAATATAGATGGTAATTTGATTATTGATGCAATTAATACCGAGGTTATTACATCGTCTAACCATACAGTAGCAGGAAATTTTACAGTAAGTAATTCGGCAAAGTTAACGGAAAGTGGCGGGTATATTCACTTCGATGGCACGGCACAGACGCTTAGCTTGACGGGAGGGACGGCCGCTTTTTATCAACCAAGGTTTGGAGGGACAGGCACAAAAACGATTGTCGGCGATTTGGTGGCAACTAGTTTGACTTATGTATTTCAGAATGCGAAAATCACGAGTACCGACGGCAATCACCGACTACAAGGGATGATAGTTTATAATGCGGCAGTGGATGCTGTAAATTTTGTCAAGACTACGACTGCGACATTGACATGGACAGGGGGAACAATTTATTACGATGATCCTGCAAATTTGGCGGAAAATGGAACAGTACGATTAGGAACCACAGATGTGATTGTGGCGGGTAGCTGCTGGATACAAACAGGTGATAATTTAATTGTGGATGGAGATGTAACACTTGAGTCTGGGTATTTGGTAATCAATGGTAATGGTACTGATGATGCACAACTGACTGATAACTCAGGAACCCATACATTCACGACCAAAACAGGCACTAATTTTTATATACGAGGAAATGATAACTTCCCTACCACTTTTGCAAATTATTCATTCAATCAAAATTCATGGACGAGATATGACAGAGATTATGACCAAACGGTTAGAGGTAGTATAGGGGGAAGAGTGGTTAACTATGGCAATCTGTTGATGAGTCAAGCAGATGGGAGTGCTGTTGCTGCAAATACAAAAACATTGGCGGCTGGGGAATCTATAGATGTCGAAGGAACATTTGCCTTATCAAATGGTGTGGGCGTTGTATTTAATGGCATTGCATCTCATAATTTTGCTGGTAATATTACCATTGATGATGCGTCGGTTTTTTCTGCGACACAATCAACTATCATATTAGATGCTATAGATAAAAACCAGTACATGCAAGGGAATGGTGCTACCTATATTTTTAATTCTTTGATTATTAAAAATGGCGGGGTTCCTACGAAAATTAGAAGTGTTAATATTGACGCAAATGTTAATCTTATCTCAGTAGGTGCAAGTGTCAGTAAATTTGAGGTGACAAATGTAGGAGGCTCGGCTGCAAATTATTTAATTGTTGACATTGATGATAATATAATTCAGGCAATTTTACCTCCAGGCACTACTAGTTTTAATTTAGGAGATAATGTGAAGCTATACACATCAAGTGCTACTGAGTTTCAGGTAGGTTTTGATGTTGTAAACATTGACCCACTTTCAACAGTTCGCTTTGACAGGGCAGGGAATCAGGCTATACCTGGAGGATTTGATTACGGTACTATTGATTTAGCAAACAGTGGTTTCAAAACACCGGTGGCGGCGATGACGGTCAAAGGTGAAGTCAACAGGGTTTGGGGAACACCGGTTTTCAGGACAGGTACTGGTTTAAACCATCAGGTAGAAGGAGATTGGGCGATGAGTCTTAACTCTACCACTTCAGCAACTGCCAATAATGACGGAAAGATAATCTTTAACGGAGCAGACCAAACCATTAGCGCTTCACATTTTAACTCAGTAGAGTTTGCAGGTACAGGCACAAAAATGAGCAATGGATTTTTTGATATTGTCAACGATTTCATCATTAGCGCTAATGTTACTGTAGATGCTGACAATCAAGGAATCGAACTCGGAAGAGATTGGAACGTAACGGCGGGTACATTCACCCAAACAATAGGAACAACAAAATTTAACGGAACAGGACCACAAAACATCACCACCACGGCTTCAAGTGAATTTGGTAGGGTGCAAATTGATGGCGGTGCAGGAAGAACATTCAATGCCAATAGTGACATAGCCATTGCACTTGACTTTGAGTTTGGTTCCGGTAAAAATGCAATTTTCAATCTAAATGATCATACAGTTTCTGTAAAAAGAAACTGGTATATGAGAAATGGCACCACGTTTAATGCAGGCGTGGGTAAAGTGCTTTTTAACGGAGATACAGACCAGGCTATTTATAACCAGGATGCCAATGTCAATTACTTTGATATTGAGTTTACTGGAATTGGTATCAAACGAGCGTATTACAATCTGTTTGATATTAATGGGGATGTTGTCATTGCGAGTGGTACTACTTTTGAGACTTCTTATCCGATGGAACTATTTGGCAATTGGGATAATCAAGGAACGTTTATCCACCATACTACTTTAACGTTAGATGGCAATAACCAAAGTGTGAGTGCTTCCAATTTTCATGACTTGCATTGCGCTGGAACAGGCACAAAAACATTGGGAGGTAATATCTCCCTATCAGGTGTGATGCAAATATACAATGGGGTGACACTGGATGTAAGTGCCTCAAATTATAATATTTCGGTAGACGAAAACTGGCTTAACTATGGTGTGTTTTTGCCTCATCAAGGTACGGTGACCTTCATAGGTGCAGGCGCATACATTAGGTCATTAAATGGCACTTCAGCAGATAAACAGTTTTATAATATTGTTTCTAACCTTAACGCAAATTCCTATCTGATTTTGGATAATGATGAGTCGGTAGGCAGCAGACTGGATGTGTTGAATGACTTAACCATCAACAGTGGGTACTTTCGGTTCAATAGAGTTTATAATCATGCGAATAGAATAGACGTATATGTAGGTGGTAGTTTTAATAATACTGGGGGTCAACTGAACTATAATAATGGAACCGCACCTTATAGCAAGGTAATATTTAATGCTACTTCAGGCACGCACACGATACAAATGGGTGATGGAAATGATGAACGAGCAATTGAAATTGACGCCGCTGGAGCAACGTATAATTTGACTGGCGGAATAGACATGATTACCAATGCAAATTCGCTTTTTGATTTAAAGGCGGGAATATTAAACCTAAGTGGGTTCTCGGCTAAAATGGGTCGAGGAACAAACCAAATGAGCGGCGGTACATTGAATGTGGATGACGGTTCCATTTTTGCCATTCACGAAAACGCTACATTTACGGTTTCTGGTGGTGATTTTAAATTGGTCAGTAGTGATCCTGCAAATCCTGCAAATATGACGGTGAAAGGGGATGCCTACTATAATTTTAATATGACCGGTGGTACATTCTATGCTACTAATTTTACGGTTTCTAATACACAAGGAGATGGTATAAATTTATCAGGAACGGCGGTAATTGATGGTACTAATGACTTGGACAATGGTACATTTACCAATGGAACAGGAAATGCTTATTTGACATTAAATGGTGTGGCATTGGGAACAAAATCAGCAGGCGGTGTTGTCTTTAACGCTGGCCCTACTTTTAACGTATCTTCTCAAGGAGCAACTACTGGTTCAATTGAATTCATAGTAGCAGGTGGAACATTAGCAGGTGCAGCATTTGAAGATGATGATGGTGCAGCAGCGACTGGTAATGTGCGTTGGACTTATGTTCCAGGATTTAACTGGACAGGAGCGGTAAGTAATGACTGGCATACTGCTGGTAACTGGAGTAATACAACTGGCAATGGACATACCATCCCGCAAAGCGATGATATTGTTTACATAGATAGTAATAACCTTTCAGGACTTGCCTTTACAACAGCAAATATTAGTGCTGCCGCACAAGCGCAGCGAATTAACATCCAAGGAGCTGGCATGACACTTAATCTTTTGGCTGCAGGAGCAGTGTTAGACGTGACAGATAACGTGACGGTATTTTCAGGAAATACTTTAACACTAACCAATGCTGATAACCAAATAAATGTCGGAGGTAGTTGGTCAAATGCAGGTACATTCAATGAGGGAACAGGAACGATAGAATTTAACGGCACTTCAGGGTCACATGCGATTACTACCAAGGGGTCAGGCGATCCTTTTTATAACCTTTCTATTAATGGAAACGGTGCCACCTATACCATTGGCTCTAGAATTGATGTTACAAATTCTATGAGTATAACAGATGGTACACTTGATGCTTCAAGTGGTCAGGATATTTATATATATGGTGATTGGACTGTCAATGGTGGTGTGTTTAATGCAGGAAATGGCAGGGTATATTTCGACAAAGCAGGAAATCAATCCATTGCTGGCGGTACTTTTTATGAATTGTACATTGGAAATAATAGCGGTGACTCAGGAATAAAATCTGTAACGAGTAATATTGCTGTGGCTGGTCAACTAAGAATTCATCCAGGTACGGTACTTGATGGAACTACAAATACAATATATATTGGTGGTAACTGGGTTAATTATGTAGGGCCTGCTGGATTTACACAAACAGGCACTGGAACAGTTAATTTTAACGGTGCAACACAGTATATCGGAAATGCTGGGCTTGAAACGATATTTAATAACTTATCTTTTCAAGGAACAGGTGGAAAGTATATTAGAAAGAATGTAACAATCAATGGTGATTTATCGATTATTTCAAATTTGGTGACTGTTGATATCGCCGATGGATTTACAGTGACAGGTGCAGGAACTAACAATTTTTACATGACGGGAGGATGGTTGAGATTAAGAGGGGAAGATAACTTTCCAAAAAGTTTTGAAAATGTTGAGTTGACTGGTGGGTTTACAGATTATTATAGAAGTGATGTGCAAACCATAACAAGTACAACGTACTATAACCTGTATATAAGAAGACTTAGCGATGGAGGTCCAGTTGATAAAACTTTAGCGGGAGATATCGATGTGAAAGGGTATATCTATTTAGGAAGAAATGATGCGGATGGATCCGTATTAAGAGTAGCTGGAAATACAATTACACTTACTGGTAACTTCTATTTGAGAAGCTTGGCAACTGTAGATTGGGCAAATGGTAAAATAATCC
This sequence comes from uncultured Roseivirgaceae bacterium, assembly GCA_964424205.1. GTDB lineage: Bacteria > Bacteroidota > Bacteroidia > Cytophagales > Cyclobacteriaceae > CAYRIF01. Next base: position 16,622 of record CAYRIF010000011.1, read on the forward strand.
ATAACGGTACCTGGTGGGGCATTGATCCTGATTTTACAACCTTCCATGATATGGAGTTGAGAGGGACAGGTCAAAAAAGACAATATAGTAACTTGACTGTAACAGGAGATTTACTGATTGCCGATGGCGTAGGTCTGAATATGAGAGAATTTACGATGAATGGAGCAGGTGGAAAAACCATGACCATGGAGGAGAATACGTATCTTTATTCTAACACGCCTGCAGTTTCAAGTGCAGCATTTCCTGTTGGCTTTGGAACCTATACTTTGCATGAAACATCAGATACAAGGCTATATGGCACAGCAGATCAAACTATTTATACGACTCCACAGTATGGAAACCTACGAATTTATACCAATGGAGGAAATGCCACTTTGGATGGAAACCTAACAGTAAATGGTTACTTATACGGATCATTAAATACAACGGCGCTATTGGATGCTGGATTTGATATGGAGCTGAATGGAAAAGACAATCACTTCTATAAGTATACACCTACTGCAGGTACAACAATAACCATGAAGGGAAATCAAGACCAACGATTGATTACATTGTTGTCAGCAATTTCTCCTTTGACTTTGGAAAATATAAGCTTTGAAGGATCAGGAACAAAAACGTTAACGACCAATAACTTGGGAGATAACATTGTTGTAAATGGAGACCTGACAATCGCTAACGGCGTAACCACCAATGTGGCAAGGAAACTTTCTTTCTTTGGAGCTAACTGGATAAACAATGGAACGTTTGACCACACTTATCATAACTCGGCATACCCAATTGATTTTACTGGAACGGTAGCGCAAAGTGTGCAGCCCGGTGTAAATAATGATTTTTATGCGGTGGTGTTTAGTAACACAACGGGAACGACTGTCATTGGACCAGATGGGTTTAACATAGGGAATGGAGATTTTACGGTTACTGGCATTACAAATTTTGGGAATGCAACGCATCATATCGCTTCCTCAAATTTCTTTACCTCAACTGGGACTTGGACTACTGATAATGCGAATTTGATTTTTGATAGAAATGGCACGCAGTACATTCCTGGGCTAACAGCACAAGATGTAACCATTGCTACAGGTGGCAGAAAAGAATTACAAGGTGACTGGAATATTGATGACTTAACTATTGATGCAGGAACTTCATTAGATCCCAAAAACCTAGTGAATAATAAAATAACATTAACTGGTAACTGGTTAAATAATGGGTACTTTTATAGAAGAGAAGGTACAGTAGCTTTTGAAAGTAACAATACAGATGCTAAAACCATCACACCTGCTTTATCTCCTTTCAACAATGTAACATTCAACCAGGCACAGACTTCCAATAGAGTGTATACACTTGCAGCAGATGTTGGGTTCTATGAAGATTTAACGATTGGGTCTGGCGCAACGCTTAGCCTAGGTGGAAATATCCTAACCTTAGGAAATAACGATGCAGATAATCCGGAAGAAGAACAGCATGTCGTTCAAAGCGGCGGAACGCTACAAGTAGATGCCGGAGCAGTGCTACAATTTAATTGTAGCGATGATGACAATGACAATGATGATGGATTTGGTGGTGATTATGGCGCGCGTTTTACCGTGGATAACGGCGGTACACTTTCGGTAGTGGGTACGTCAGGGAGTGCTGCAACGATTACAAGATCGGCAGGGGGTAATAGAATTAGGATGGTTGTGAATGGCACTTTAGCGGCGAGGTATTACAATATTCAATACCTCACAGATGAAGGGCTTGAGTTAACAAGTTCAGCGACATTGGATGTGACTAATAATTTCTCGGATGGTACTTGGTTTGGATTAAATCAAGCGACAGGGTCACATAAAAAATATTATTTAAAAATGGATACCGATAATATTGGAGGAGGAGCCGATATCACCATTAACAATATTACGTTCAATTTTGACGGTACACCGAATACAAGCTGGCATGTGAATATAGAACGAAATCCTGCATTGACACATGTTGTCAATGTGCAAGGAACAATTAGCGGCTTGTTGGCAGGTGAATTATATGATGAAGATACCGCAGTGCCTGAGTTAATAATTTGGGATACCCCAACGGATATCACTTGGGTAGGATCTGTTTCGACAGATTGGTTTGATGGCGCAAACTGGAGTTCAGGAACGGTGCCAACCAATGCACAAAATGCAATCATTCCATTGGGCAGCCCTTATAATCCTACCATTGCAGGGTCAATAGATGCTGAAGTAAACGATTTAAAACTTACTACTGGGATTTTGTCTTTGACTGATGGATTAACGTTAAGAGTTACCAATGATATGATATTAGGAACAGGTTCAGGTTCACCGGCGCTACTCGTTAAAAATTCAGTGAGTATAATTGAAGTTGCCGGTGGGTGGAGTACAGGGAACGGCGCCGTTTTTGACCATGGAGACGGAACAGTTGTCTTTAATGCGCCAAGTGCAACTGCGGCTTCTGTAGATCCAAATAATATTATATTTAATAATATTACGTTTGATAATGGCGGTACGTATAACATTAATAATAACAAGCTAGATGTGGATGGTGATTTCACAATAACGGATGGGATTGTTAATCCGACAGTGGCAAACTATACATTTTATGTCGAAGGTGATTTTGCGAGGAATGTATCCAATGGACAGTTTGATGATGATATTGTTGGAAGGGTAGTATTGGATGGCACAACACAGCTCATCTCAAATATGACTTTTCATAATTTAATGGTATCAGGTATCGGTGTGAAATCTACCGCTGGTAATACAACACTAAAAAATACATTAATTATAGAGAATGGTGCTACATTGAAAGGAGATGGTCCAATAGATATGAACGGGACCGTAACAATAGATGCAGGAGGGGTATTTAACAGTAGCAATCAGACGCACACATTTGGTGGATGGTTGTGGACTGCCGGTCTGAATTCGCATGCAGGAACTGGAACAGTTGTTTTTGACAGAGCGGGAACGCAGTATATAAGACATCTAGGAGCTGATCCTGCTGAATTTCATAATTTAGTGTTCAGTGGTACTGCTTCAAAACAACTAGGAGTTACTACAGGAGGTATCAAGTATGATGGAAATGTTAATGTTACAGGAGACGTAACCATCAATAATTCGATATCAGTATTTTACGCATGGGAATATTTGCTGAATAATACAGCTGGAACAGGGTTGCTTACACTGCAGGCAGGAGAGTATATTGATGTCAGAGGCGCTGATAATTTTCCAAAAGGATTTGCAAATTATGATTTAGATCCGACAAGTATTACGCGGTACTATGGTACAGATAACCAAATCATCGCTGGAGGTATTACTTATGGAAATGTTTACCTATTTTATCCAAATACCAAAAGCTTGGGAGGAAATGTGGACATCAACGGAAATCTATACATATACAACGCTACTTTGGACGTTACCGCTAATGATTATGCTATCAACTTGGCGGGTCGTTGGTATAATAATTATGCGATTGAGTATGGCACGTTCAATGCTAGAAATGGAACGGTGACTTTTGATGGTGGTAATTTCCAATATATACAGATTGGAGCACCAGGTCAAAATGATTTTAACAATGTAACTGTAAACAAATCTGCGGATGAAATAAGAGTTTATACAAACGACATCTTAATTAAAGGAAATTTAAATGCAGTAAACGGAACGTTTAATGGATGGGATAGAACCATTACAATCCAAAACAATATGACAGCTTCTGGCACTGGTCAGTTTAAACTAGTAAATACCAATGGAGTTTATTATTTAAATGCACCTTCAGGTACAAAGAGTATTCAAACTAATGGATCTGTCATTAGAGGTAAAATGATTATTAATGCGCCAACCGCTACTTATCAATTAGAAGATGACTTGACGGTTCAAGATGATTTCACGTTGGCTGCAGGTACGTTTACCCAAAATGGTCATAATGCTAATTTAGGATTATGGAGTAATAGTGTGAGTATCTCGGGTGACTATTCGGTGAGTGCTGGCGGAACGCTGACTTTGAACTACGGTGTAAATTTAACAGTAAACACAGGAGGAACAATCAGGGTAGTGGGTACACCCTCTAATATTGCTACAGTTACTAGAACAAGAACAATTGGAAATTACAATTTCACAGTAGCGGGTACAATTCATGCCAAATATTACTCATTTGGTTATATGGGAACAGGTGGTATTTATGTCAATGAAAATGGGAATATTGATGCCATCAATAACTTTAGTGAAGGGACATTTACCAATGGTAAATATGGTGGCACCTATTTAAGAATTGAAAACACACAGGATATCACAGGAGCAGGTAGGATTGAAAACGTGTCCTTTCCGGTTAATCCACTGGGTGGAGCAACAAATGTTTATAAAAACACAAAAACGTCTGGAGACATTGAGATTTATAACGCGACAGGTTCTTTTGAAGGGGAGAATTTTGATGAGGATCCATATGATTTAATTACATGGACTTATCCGCCAGAATTAATATGGGCTGGTAAGGTGAGTGATGTTTGGGGGGATCAAGATAACTGGGTACTTGTAAACCTAAACCCGGCAATGCGAATTCCTAACCTTACTGATAATGTTAGAATTCCTGAGCCTAGTTCATTGAGGCCTACTTTACCTTTTATCTTGCATCAACCAAAAATTACGGTGGAGGCGGCGCTAGGCCAAACATTAATTGTGGAAACAGCAGCAGAATTAACATTGGTTGCAACAGATGCTACAAATCCGGTGGATTTAGAATTGGCAGAGACGCTCACGCTAGAGGCAGGTTCAACATTGGTGCTAACGGGTAGTGATGATAGAATTTCAGTAGGCGGAGATTGGCTGGCCAATTCTGGCGCATTATTTACAGCAGGCACTGGTTCTACGGTATTGCTAACTGCGGTAAGTGGTAGTGTGAATTTGGATAACAGCAATAAGTCATTCTATAACTTAGAAATAAATGCCACTGGTAATGTTCAGTTGGCAAATGACTTGACAATAAATAATGATTTAGATATAACAAGCGGTTCATTTACTTTAGATAACAATGACTTAGTTGTTGGAGGTGATTTGACTAACGCAGGAATGTTGAACGGTAATGGTTCGCATGTGTGGTTGAAACCAAATTCAACAGCCACTAAATCATTTACACCTGGCACCGCAACTTTTTATGATTTATCAATTGGTGAGGCAGGAACCATTGTGGATTATGATTTATTGGGATCGGATGTAAGCACCAATCATGATTTAACTATTCTATCAGATGCGACACTTAACCTAAATGGCAATGACCTTGCTATAGGAAATGGAACAGCGATTCAAGAATTGTCCGTCGCAGGAGCATTAACACTAGGAGCAGGAAGAACATTAAAAATGGGGAACAACGCATTTGTAAATGTTGAGACTGGCGGTACGTTTAGGGTAGTTGGTACATTAGGAAATGTCGCTACTGTTACACATAATGGTAGTGGTTATTATAATATTGACGTGCAGTCGGGGGGTAACTTTGAGGCAGAGTATTATGCTTTTTCATACACCAAAGGAAATGGTATTTATTTAAAAAGTGGCGCAAATCTAATGACGAAAAATGTGAATATCACTGACAATCCTCCTGCAGGAGTAGGAGATGAAGCACTGGCATTTTCATACGGCTCTTTCTCAAATGGTACTGGTACAAGCTATATTAAGTTGGCAAATAACCTAGCAGCTGGTAGTGGTGGCATGGGAGTAATCGCTAATGAAGTTACTTTGAATTCGGGCCCTGCCTATAATGTAAGCAGAAAATCTGGCACAAATAATATTAATATGTGGAATTACCAAGGAACATTTGGTGGTGCAACACATGAAGATGATGATGGGAGTTCAACGACAGGATTTGTAAGATGGTTTATCGAAGGGCTCAATGAATTTGTGGATACTGATTCAGATAATCTTTGGAATAACGGCAATAACTGGACTTTAGGAATACCAACTGTTGATCATCGAGTAAGTATCGTGGAAGGAAAAACAGTGATTCTAGGAGCAACGGCAGATGGACTTGCCAAAAATGTAACGATACAGTCTGGGGCAACTATCGAGATAGATAATGCGTATAACCTAACTGTAAATGGTGATTTTACCATTCAACCTGACGACGGCACCAATGGACTGGCAACTTTAACAATACAAGATGGTAGTGCTTCGAACATCGCAGTAGCAGGTTCTTGGATAAATGCTGGGACATTTAATCCGGGAAATTCCGGAACGGTTACCTTCACTAACCCATTGGGTAATGTGACAATCGCTTCAGGTGGACAGGCATTTAATAATTTAACTATTGATGATAGTGATGGAGGAACTGATGGCGTTGTGTCCAACACTGATTTGCTGAAAGTGAATAATGACTTGACCGTCGTAGATGGTACGTTTAGTCCAAGTGCTAATGTAAACATTGGTGGAGATTGGTCAATTCAAAATACAGGACTGTTTTTAGGAAATACGTCAAATGTTACGTTTGATGGTGGCGCACAAAACATATCAGTGAATACTGGAGCAGGTAATAATTGCTTTTACGATGTTACTTTTGGAGGAAATATCGGTAGCATAAAAACTTTGTTAACTGATATTTGTGTTGATAACGATTTAGTGATAACTAGAACATTGACGACAGGCGTATTTAACATCGACCTGAAAGGTGATTGGAACAATGCGGGTACTTTTAGCTCTACCGGATCATTGAGATTGACAGGTAGCGATGCGCAATTCTTAACTGGATTTGGTACACAGCAGTTTTATAATCTAGAAATTAATAATTCGAATCCTGCGTTACTTGATATTACACTGGGTAGAGATGTGGAAGTTACCAACTTGATGACTTTTACCCAAGGAATTGTGCAAACAACAACCTCAGAACTAATTACTTTCCTTGCAGGATCAAGTACGACATTGAATGCAACAAGTTATGTGTCAGGACCTGTTGTAAAAGTAGGGAATACGGCTTTTGTTTTTCCGCTTGGAAAAACAACTACTTATGCAAGACTAGGAATAAGTGCAACACCAAGTGCTGCCAATAGTTACCGAGTAGAATACTTTGATGGGGCTCCAATAAACCCAGGGACAGGTTTTGTGACTGGGCTGAACCATGTGACTAACATTGAATATTGGGATGTTCATCAGGTGGTGGGTACACAAACGCCGTTTATGACGCTTTATTGGGAGGATGCTACAAGAAGTGGTATAGCTGATATGGCAGACTTAAGAGTGGCGCACTGGACAGGAGCAACTTGGGAAAATCTAGGTGGAACAGGAATAGATGCTGGTTCAGGAAAAGGAAGTATTTTAGCAACTGTTAAGCCTGGGTCATTAAGCCCTGTAACCTTTGGATCGGTGGGTGGAACTAATCCACTGCCTGTTGAGTTGGTGCGCTTCACTGCTGAGGAAGTCGAGGGTGATGTTTTGCTTGATTGGTCAACAGCTTCAGAAATCGACAATGATTTCTTTGAAATTCAACGTTCTGAAAATGGTAAAGACTTTGAAGCGATAGGTACGGTAGTAGGTAATGGTACCACTAATGAATTAATTGAGTATGACTTTACAGATACCAATCCACTGTACGGCGTATCTTATTATAGACTTAGACAGGTAGATTTTGATGGTGCCTTTGAGTACTCTCAAGTTGTTTCAGTAAATATAACTGGAGCTGGAAATCAAATCACTGCTTCGGTATATCCTAATCCTACAACGGAAGATGATGTGCGGTTAAGCGTTCGAACTACCAACACTGAGAATAAAATCAAAGTGAAATTGTATGACATGTTTGGCAAGGTATATATGAGTGAAGTGTATGAACCATCATACTTCAGTACAGATCGTAAAATCAAACCTAACAAATCATTAGACAGCGGGTTGTATATATTTATTATAGAACAAGCGGGTCAGAAATTCACTAAGAAAGTGATTATAAAATAGGAATAAAGCAAATTAGTTAAATTAAAGAGCCAAGTGTTGCACTGGCTCTTTAATTATTACTAGATATGGGATATCATATAATTTTAAAACACGAAGAGAGC
>CAYRIF010000012.1:0-6506 GCA_964424205.1 uncultured Roseivirgaceae bacterium
AAAAACCTCAACATATTCATGTTGAGGTTTTTATGATAATAATTTATACTTCTAATTAAGCCTCCAGCCCTTTCTTAACAAATACCTTCGCCAAATGAGAACGGTACTCGCTATCTGCAAAGTGGTCGCTCATGACTTCCACACCGTCTACGGCGTGTGCCGCCGCATCGCTGCTTCCGCTATAAGCACTTTCAACAGCCGATGCACGGTAAGGAGTATCAGATACGCCTGTTATACCGACCTTCACGGAGTTGCCATCTTTCACTGTGGCAACACCTACTACTGCAAATCGTGAAGCAGATTGATAGAACTTTTGGTAATTGCCATTGGCCACTTTAGGGAATCGAACTTCTGTGATGATTTCATCGTCTGCCAAAGCAGTGGTAAAAATTCCTTCAAAGAAATCTGTAGCGGCAATGGTTCTGCTGCCGTTTTTTCCTGTTACCACAATGTTGGCATCACATGCCAGCGCTGTTGCAGGGTAATCCGCAGAAGGATCGGCATGTGCCAAACTGCCCCCGATGGTTCCTCTGTTTCTCACTTGCACATCACCAATTGTCTTGGCTGTTTGCGCTAGTATATTTACCTGATTGTTGACCAAATCGGAACTCAAAATTGCTTTGTGTGTACAATTTGCACCAATGACAATTTCATCACCGTCTTCTTTAATACCGTTCATATCAGCAATTCCGCTAATATCAATCAGTATTTCAGGCCTGTTCAGTCTTAATTTCATGGCAGGAATCAAGCTATGTCCTCCTGACAGAATTTTTGCATCATAGCCATGTTTGTCAAGCAAACTAACTGCTTCACTCACGGAAGACGCTTTTATATAATCAAATTTTGATGGTATCATAATTTTCTAGATTTTTAAAATTTTAGTTTTGCATTGCTTTCCAAACCCTTTGTGGCGTCAATGGCATTTGTATATCTGTTACTCCTAAATGTGCCAAGGCATCCACCACAGCGCTTACCACTGCTGGCGTAGAGCCAATTGCTCCCGCTTCACCAGCGCCTTTTGCTCCTAATGGATTGTGTGGACATGGGGTAACGGTATTTCCCGTTTCAATCATCGGTACATCATCGGCCCTCGGCATGGCGTAATCCATGTACGAACCCGTAATCATTTGTCCCGATTCATCATACACAACTTCTTCTAGCAATGCTTGTCCAATTCCTTGTACGACACCACCTTGAATCTGTCCGTCTACAATCATAGGGTTCATGATATTACCAACATCATCTACGGTAACAAAACGATTGATATCAACTTTTCCAGTGTCTGCGCATACTTCTACCACACAAATATGTGTTCCAAACGGGAAAGTAAAGTTTGCAGGATCATAGAAACTAGAGAAATCTAATCCTGGCTCTAATCCTTCAGGATAATCATGTGGCACATAGGCGGTTAATGATACATCGCCAAATGCAATTGATTTATCAGTACCTTTCACTGTCCATTTTCCTTCGGCATATTCTAAATCTTCTACTGCCGCTTCTAATTTATGGGCTGCAATCTTAGCGCCTTTTTCGAGTACTTTTTCTATACTTTTAATAATGGCACTACCACCTACCGACAAACTTCTAGAGCCATAAGTTCCCATTCCGAAGGCAACTTGCTCGGTATCTCCATGCACAATTTCTACATCGTCCATCGGGATGCCTAAATGATCCGCTACAAACTGAGCGAAAACTGTTTCGTGCCCTTGTCCGTGAGAGTGAGATCCTGTATAAACAGAAACTTTACCGGTAGGCTGCACGCGTACATGCCCTACTTCATACAAACCTGCTCTAGCACCCAAAGCGCCTACCACTGCTGATGGTGCAATACCGCAACCTTCAATCCAAGTGGAGATGCCGATTCCTAATAGTTTCCCATTTTCACGAGCAGTAGCTTGTTCTTTTCTAAAATCATCATAACCAACTGCTTTTAATGCTTGTTCCAATGTTGGGGCATAATTACCACTATCATATTGCAAAGCTACTTGTGTTTGATAGCCAGGTTGTTCTACACCATCAAAGGCAGGAATGAAATTTTTATACCTTAATTGTGCCGGATCAATGTCCATTTCCTTGGCAGCTTTAGAAACCAATCTTTCAATGAGATAGGTAGCTTCGGGACGACCAGCACCACGGTATGCATCAACTGCTACTGTATGTGTAAAAGGTGCGGTTACGTTTAAGTGAATTAATGGGGTCGTGTATAAACCTTGAAATAATGTGCCATGCAAATAGGTGGGAACGGCTGGTGCAAAGGTAGAAAGGTAAGCACCCATTGAGCAAAACTCATCGGTAAGGTGCGCCACTATTTTTCCGTCCTTATCAAAACCCATTTTGGATTTTACGACATGATCTCTACCATGTGCATCTGTTAAAAAAGCCTCGCTTCTATCTGATGTCCATTTAATAGGCCTGCCCACTTCTTTACTTGCCCAAGTCAATAGGGCTTCTTCGGTATAATGGTAAATTTTACTACCAAAACCACCACCAACATCGTAAGAAACAATGCGTACTTTGTGTTCAGGTATCCCCAAAGCAAAGGCGCACATTAATAATCTAATTAAGTGTGGGTTTTGTGTACTGGTATATAATGTCCACTTGTCAGCGTTTACATCATAATCTGCGATGTAACTTCTCGGCTCCATGGCATTCGGTGCCAATCGCTGATTTATAAATTCCATTTCGGTCACGTGGTGTGCACTTGCCAATGCAGCTTCAACCGCAGAACGGTCATCCCCAATACACCAGTCAAAAGCCCTGTTGTCAGGAAACTGATCATGCACTAATGGTGCGCCAGGCTCCATGGCTTTCTTTGGATCTGTCACGGCAGGCAACTCTTCATAATCTACGGCTACCAGTTCTGCTGCATCTCTTGCCAACGCCAATGTTTCTGCAATCACAATCGCTACGGCTTCACCTACATGATGAATCATGTCTTTTGCCAAAAGCGGATGCAATGGCTCGCGCATGGTTTCACCATCTTTAAAATCTACTTGCCATCCACAAGGAACGCCATATTCTCCGCAGCCATCTTGCCCTGTGAATATTGCAACTACGCCTTCTGCATTTGCAGCGGCACTCGTATCGATGCGTAATACCTTGGCATGTGCATACGGACTTCTCACAAACGCCGAATGTGTCATATTTGGCAATTTGATATCGTCTGTATATTTACCTGCTCCTTTTAGGAAACGGGCATCTTCTCTTCTTTTTATTGATTTTCCTATATATTTTCCCATGACCTAACCGTTTATTTTGTCAGCAGCATGCTGAATAGATTTAACAATATTATGATAACCCGTACACCTGCAAAAATTACCTTCTAGTCCATGGCGAATTTCTTCTTCGGTAGGGTTGGGGTTATTTTTTAGAATATCAGCAGCGGTCATGACCATTCCTGGTGTGCAAAAACCACACTGCAATCCGTGTTCTTCTTTGAAAGCTTCTTGTATCGGGTGCATGTTGTCGCCATCTGCCATCCCTTCTATGGTAGTGATGTTACATCCGTCGGCTTGCACGGCTAGTAGTGTGCAAGATTTTACCGCATTACCGTCTAGGGTAATGGTGCAAGCACCACAACTGCTGGTATCGCAACCAATATGTGTGCCTGTAAGATTCAGCGTTTCTCTGAGGTATTGCGTCAAGCTAATCCTTGGCTCAATGTCATGAGAATGCTGTTTACCGTTAATAGTTACTGTAATTTGCATATTTTAAGGTTTGATTTATTTATAACATATATTTCCATAAGTGGATTCTAATTTTCAATTTCATTTTCTAATGCAGTAAAAAACTGCTTGGACAACGTGCTAACAACCCCTCCAATAATTCGTTGTCCCATGCGTGCCAACATGCCAGACATGCGCACATCACCGGTGTATTGTATTTCGGTTTCCCCATCTTCAGTAGGAATTAGCTTCATGCTAATTTCTGCTTTGGCATTGCCCATTTTACTCTTTTGGTCTAAAGCCACTATGCAACTTTCTTCTGTCACTTTATCTTTTATGGCTAAGTTACCTTCAAACGCTCCTCTGACTGGACCAACCTTCACTTCAGAAACAGCCTGATAAACATCCGTTTCTTTCTCCTTTAATGTCTTAATGCCTGGTGTGATTTTTTCAAGTACCCTAGGGTCTAGAATCATTTTCCAAACGACCTTGGGTGTAGCATTAATAATGTGTTTTCCTTTGATTTCCATTGTATATAAAAGTCTTAGTCTTCAAGATAGAATTTTGTTTTGACTTTTACAGAAAAAGCAATAGAATTCATTCATTATTTATATCTATTCTAAATAAAATACATATTTTTTGAACATATCTATCATGAAATATCACTATCCTATCAATAAATCACTAACGGTAGGTGATTGTAAAAATTATTTGATAAATTCACCGTACCCAACGGTAGTAATACCATTTTGATGTTAAAATGGTAAAGCAACTTTGGAGCAAGAAGTTTTGAATACGGTAAGCACTAAAAAGTAAATGCTAAACCACGAACCTACCGAAACGAGAAGGTAGGTGATCATCAATTGTCATAGAAATACAGTATTTGATTATTGAATTTGTATTGATGATTTGTAATTTGCATTTTGATTGCTTAGAAATGTTGCCACAATCCGTAGTAAGTGGTAGGATATGTGATTTTCTAAAGACTTTAATTATATGCTTTTAAAAAACCATCTTAAGAATAGAAAACTTATTGACCATGTTGAGAACAGAACCATGTATACCTTGGAGGCTGCAGAACTCAATATTTTTGAAACGTACAAAAGTGCCGAGAAAGTGTCTTTACAGTTTGAGCAGCCGATTATTGCAAGCATGCTGACAGGTAAGAAAATATTGAAGGTTGATGAACGACCTGCTTTCGAATTTCTACCTGGAGAGTCGGTCATCGTTCCCGCAAAGGGGAAACTATTAATAGACTTTCCGGATGTGACAATGGAAAAGCCAACGCAATGTCTTGCACTGGCATTGGATACTTGTAAAATACAGGAAACAGTTTCTTATTTCAATGAAAAAACACGGTATGAAAATAAGTCATTGACACTAGGAGTAGATGATATTGCTTTTCATTTAGTCGACGAAACAGCGATAAAAAAGTTAATTGAGCGGTTGGTTTATATTTTTACTGAAGACCATAAGTCTAAAGAGATGTTTGCTGATTTTGTAATTAAAGAATTGATTATCAGAATATTACAATCTAAATCAAAAGTATTACTTCTAAATGATATCGCATTATTGAGTGATAATAGATTGGCGTATGTTATTAAATATGTCAGGGAGAACCTGAAAAAAAACTTAACAGTGGATGCCCTTTCGGAGAAAGCGTGTATGAGTAAACCACATTTTTTCAGATGTTTTAAGAATACCTTCGGACAATCGCCTATTGAGTACGTAAACTCTGAAAGAATTAAGTACGCCAAAAAGCTAATTACAGAGAACTACAAATCGCTGAATGATGTGAGTCAACAGTCTGGATTTAATAATATGAGCTATTTCATAAGACAGTTTAAAAAACAAGAGAAAATGACACCAAGTCAATATAAAAAGGTAATAAAAAATGAAGGAAATAAATGATATTATAGCGGCGTACCAGCAACTAGATTTAAGTGAAAACAAAGTTGCCATGGCTACAGTTATATATGTAGAGGGTTCATCGTACAGACGGGCTGGTGCTAGGATGCTGGTGCAAGATAATGGTATCTATATAGGTGGTATTAGTGGTGGCTGTTTGGAAGGTGATGCACTCAAGAAAGCCAATCACTGTATGGCGCGAAATAGAGTGGAAGTAGTGCGCTATGACACTTCAAAGGAAGGAGAAGGGGAAATTGGTGCTGGGTTGGGCTGCAATGGTATTATTGATATTTTACTTTCTCCAATTAATGCAGCCGATGAAAACAATCCAATCAAAGTGCTGCAATCTTGTGTCGATGACAGAAAAGCGAATTGTTTGATTATGATTATCAGCTCTGAGGTTGATGATTTTGAGCAAGGAGAAATGTATAAATATAATCAAGCAATAAATTTCCCGAAAGATGTGATGACAGACGTGGAAGCGGCCATTGCAAGTGGGCGATCTGCGGTAAAAACGTATGATAACCTTTCTGTTTTTATTGAAATACTCTTACCTGCCCTGAATGTCGTATTGTTTGGTAGTAGTTATGATGTGTATCCGCTGTTGAAAATTGGGAATGAACTAGGCTGGAATATGGATGTGGTGACTAACCCCGCCAAGGCTAGTGGCAGTATGAAAAAGCTAAGTCAAAATATTTATGCTAAAGAGACGACGATTCCTTATGATGATTTTACGGCTTTTGTACTGATGGCGCATGATTATGAAACAGACAAAAGCAATCTATTGATGGCATTGCAAACTGATGTGCCTTATGTTGGCATGCTAGGACCGTTAAAAAGAAAGGTCAAAGCACTGAATGAATTAAAAACAGTGGGGACAACATTCACCGAGGAGCAACTAAAGAGATTATACAATCCAATAGGCTTAGACAT
>CAYRIF010000012.1:6606-12296 GCA_964424205.1 uncultured Roseivirgaceae bacterium
AATCTTACTTTTACACAAAATAACTAATCCTATCAATGAAGAGAATCTATCCTGCCGCACTACTAATTTTCTTTTTCCTTTTTTCTTTTCATGCCAAATCACAAATGCCCAAGGTTCAGGATGCTGCGGATATAAAACTGGCATTGAACAAACTTAATGTCTTGGGCAATGTCATGTATTTGGCAGCGCATCCTGACGATGAAAACACGAGACTGATTGGCTACCTATCGAATGGGAGGCTGTTAAACACCTCTTATTTAGCAGTGACCAGGGGAGATGGTGGGCAAAACCTCATCGGTGAAGAAATAAGAGAAGAGCTAGGCGTAATCAGAACACAGGAGTTATTGCAAGCAAGAAGGATTGACGGAAGTGAGCAATTTTTTACGAGAGGTATTGACTTCGGCTATTCTAAATCTGCAGCGGAGACTTTAAAAATTTGGGGAGAAGACCAAGTGCTGTCAGATGTGGTCTGGGTAATTCGAAATTTCCGACCTGATGTAATCATTACTAGATTTCCACCCGATGAACGGGCAGGCCATGGTCATCATACTGCCTCCGCTATTTTAGCCGCCAAAGGATTTGATTTAGCCGCTGACCCAAAAGCATTTCCAGAGCAACTCAAACTGACAAAAGTTTGGCAGCCAAAACGTTTGTTGATGAATACGGGTAGATGGTGGAACGAGGAGATTGATGAGAATTCTGATGGTGTGGTGACCGTGGATGTTGGCAAATACAACGCCTTATTGGGGCAGTCATATAATGAACTGTCAGCATTGAGTCGCAGCATGCACAAAACCCAAGGATTCGGAAACACGGGTGTTAGAGGAACTCAGTTAGAATTTCTAGAATATGTAAAAGGAGACAAGGCACAAGATGATTTGCTAGATGGGATTGATGTTTCATGGAAAAGGGTAAAAGGAGGGGAACCTATCCAGAAAATCATCAATAGAATCAATGAAAGTTTTAATATTTCAAATCCTTCTGCGTCTGTCCCTCAACTTCTTGATTTATATACCTTGATTGGTACATTAGATGATAAATTTTGGAGAGAGAAGAAGCAAAAAGAAGTAAAAAATATCATAAAATCATGCTTAGGGCTGTATTTGGAGGTAAAAGCGGATGATTTTTATGCGGTAGCTGGCAGTTCTGTGGCACTTGATTTCGAAATGATTAATAGGTCTGATATACCAGTGAAAGTAAAAAATATTCATGTATTGGGTGTAGAAAATAAACTGTCATTTAGTGATGCGGTGCTAGCAAGTAATGAAAAAATAACACATAAGGATACGATACTTTTGTCTACTAAAATGCCTGTGTCACAACCTTATTGGTTGACTGAAAGTGGAAGCTTAGGGATGTTTAAAGTTGATAATCAAGCGTTAATTGGAATGCCCGAAAATACGCCGGTTTTAGAAGCGTCTTTCTCTTTAGATATTGGAGGTGAATTGTTTAATTATAGCGTACCTATAATTTACAAGTGGAATGACCCTGTTAAAGGAGAACTGTACAGACCATTTGCAATTATTCCTGAAGTGGCAGTCAACATAGAACAGGGCATCGTTATTTTTCCGAATACAGATTCAAAGGAAATTACTATAATGGTCAAGGCGGGAAAAGATAATGTCAAAGGTCTCTTAAAAGTAGATTTGCCAGCGGAATGGAAGTCCGTACCAGAAAATGCGGCTATAAATCTTGATAAAAAGTATGCAGAGCAAAAAGTGACTTTTAAAATATTTCCTCCTGAGGATCAGCGGACGGCAAGTATAAAAGCATACGTGGATATAGATGGAAAGCGATTCTCTAAAGGCATCAAAACCATTCAATATGATCACATTCCTACGCAAACTATTTTTAGGGAGGCAACATCTAAATTAGTGAAGCTTGATATCCAAAAAAGAGGAAAACTGATTGGTTATATAAAGGGTGCAGGAGATGCTGTTCCGGAAAATTTGAAATTGATTGGCTATGAAGTGAAAATGCTAGCCGATGATGAAATCACTTTAGAGAATCTGAAAAAATTTGATGCCGTTATGATGGGAATTCGAGCATACAATACCAATGAAAGGATTGGATTTTATCAAAAAGAGTTGTTGGCATATGTGCATCAAGGAGGAAATCTCATTGTGCAGTACAATACGAGCCATAGATTAAAAATAGAAAACCTAGCACCCTATCCACTGAAATTATCACGAGATAGGGTAACGCAAGAAGATGCAGCGGTTACTTTTCTAGCACCAAACCATCCCGTTTTGAATGCGCCAAACAAAATTACCAAAACGGACTTTGATGGATGGGTGCAGGAGCGAGGTTTGTATTTCCCAGGAGAATGGAGTTCAGAATTTACGCCCATTTTATCATGGTATGATGAAGGAGAGGAAAAGAATCCAAAGAAGGGGAGTCTGTTAATGGCAAAATATGGTCGGGGAAATTATGTATATACAGGAATTTCTTTTTTCAGAGAGTTACCAGCCGGAGTGCCAGGGGCGTTTAGGTTATTTGCCAATATTATATCTTTAGAAAAGAACCATACTTCTGCTAACCCAACAAACTAATAACTAATAGGATGACAGAACAAGACGAATCAGTCTCTCCCAAGTGGAAAAAAGAATACACTTTGGTGCTTATTGCAGGGGTGATTTATACCATCTGTTTTTATATTTTAATGTCCATTTATTCCTAAAATATGGCATCAATAGATTGGTTCATTCTGATTGGCACACTGCTGTTTATTGTGATTTATGGTTCATGGAAAACCCGTGGTAGCAAAAATGTAGCTGACTTTATAAAAGGAGGAAATGAAGCAAAGTGGTGGACGATTGGACTGTCTGTGATGGCAACGCAAGCAAGTGCGATTACATTTCTTTCCACACCAGGACAAGCATTCCACAGCGGAATGGGTTTTGTGCAATTCTACTTTGGATTGCCCATTGCCATGGTGATTATATGTATTGTGTTTATACCCATCTACCATAAACTAAAAGTATATACAGCATATGAATACCTGGAAACGAGGTTTGATTTAAAAACGAGGACGTTAGCGGCGATTTTGTTTTTAGTGCAACGAGGATTGGCAGCTGGCATCACCATCTTTGCTCCTGCCATTATACTTTCGGCAGTGTTGGGTTGGGATTTGGTAACATTGAATATAATCATTGGTGTATTAGTCACTATCTATACGGTGGCAGGAGGTACCAAGGCAGTAAGTGTTACCCAAAAACAACAAATGGCAATCATATTTGCAGGTATGTTTGCAGCTTTTTTTATTATTTTGAATTACCTACCAGAGGGCATTACCTTTCACAAGGCACTTAAAATTGCAGGAGCAAGTGGTAAAATGGAGATTCTGGATTTCTCTTTTGACCTGAATAATAGATACACGTTTTGGACAGGTATATTAGGAGGTACATTTTTGATGCTCTCCTATTTTGGAACGGATCAATCGCAGGTACAGCGCTATTTGTCTGGCAAATCCATTCGTGAAAGTCAGATGGGACTCATTTTTAACGGGTTGCTTAAAGTGCCCATGCAGTTTTTCATCCTGTTGGTAGGTGTGATGGTCTTTGTTTTTTATCAGTTTAATGCTTCCCCACTTAACTTTAATCCAGCGGCAACGGAGGCGGTACATCATTCGAAGTATGCAAAAGAATATGCCATATTGGAAGGGACACACGTTGCGCTAGAAAAAGAAAAAAGGGCAACGCAATTTTCTTATGCTGCGCATCCTGATGATGTTGATTTGAGAGAGAAAATTGTTGTATTGAATGCCAGGGACGTTGAGAATAGGGCTGCTGCCAAAGAAATTATAGAAAAGGCAAATGATCAGGTAACAACTAATGATAAGGACTATGTTTTTATCCATTTTATATTGAATAATATGCCACGCGGATTAATTGGCTTGTTGTTGGCGGTGATATTATCTGCAGCAATGTCCTCTACCGCTTCAGAATTAAACGCACTGGCATCCACAACTGCTATTGATTTATACAAGCGAAATGTGAAAGAGGAAAAATCAAGTCAGCATTATTTACGCGTCACAAAGTGGTTTACATTCGCTTGGGGAATGTTGGCGATTGGTATTGCAAGTGTAGCAAATTTGTTTGATAATCTTATCCAACTCATAAACATTATTGGATCCATTTTTTACGGCAATATTTTAGGTATATTTTTATTGGCATTTTTTATAAAATTTGTGAAAAGTAATGCTGTTTTTTGGGCTGCGATTATCACACAGGTTATTATTGTGTATGTTTGGTCCATTGATTTATTGCCTTATTTGTGGCTGAATTTGCTAGGTTGTGTTCTGGTGATGGCGTTGGCTTGTATTCTGCAGCTGACATGGCCTGGTAAGGATGTTCTGAAATAGCACTCGGCAACCAATTCTCCTTCTAAGTGCCTGTATTATTTGATGATTTTAAGGATTAAATACCTTAGAAATAATATTTTTATATAACTTTGTTTATATTTTTTAATTAAAGTCAATTTTTTAAGGAGCAGCCAAAATGAAAATTACAGCAAATAGTGTTTTACCGATTCAAAGAGTAAGTATAGTATTAATTATAATGCTGTTAGCCACATTTATTAGTTGTGGTACTGGCGAAGACTTGCCAACAGCTATTCCAACGCTACGTGGTATTAGTCCAACGTCTGGACCAATGGACACTGATGTGACTATCTCCGGACTGGATTTTGGAACTGAAAAAGGAAAAATAAAAGTATTCTTTAATGAAAATGAAGCGACCATAAAGTCGGTAAGTGATACAAAAATAATAGCTGTTGTGCCAAAAGGTGCTGGAACAGGAGATGTTAAGGTAGTTATGAATGGAAAAGAAATTATTGGTGCTGAATTTACATATGTGTTAACGGTAGCGGTTACTACTTTTGCGGGAGGTACTAGAGGAATTCAAGATGGTATGAGAACTGCAGCAGAATTTTTGATTCCACAAGGGATTGCTGTGGATGCTTCTGGAAATGTTTATGTTGCTGATGGATGGGGTAATGATGTTAGAAAAATTTCACCCAATGGAATGGTAAGTACTTGGGTGACCTATTTTGAAGCCACTGCAGTTTCTTATTCGACCAGACATGACGTAGCTGTGGATGCCGATGGTAATGTTTATGTTGGAGATGCGGTTAATCATTTACTGCGAAAAATAACGCCTGCAGGAGTAGTTAGCACTTTGGCAGGTAGCACTGCTGGTTTTGTAGATGGAATGGGTATGGATGCCAAGTTCAACAAAATAAATGGACTGACCGTGGATGATGATGGTAATGTATATGTGATTGATGTAGATTTAATGAATAGATATATCCGAAAAGTAACACCCGATGGAACAGTAACCACAATTGCGGGCGGCTTCATTGGCTATGTTGATGGCATGGGAAGTAGTGCAAGGTTTCGTTGGCCTACTTCCATAGCAGTTGATGCTGCTGGCATTTTATATATAACTGACAGCTCTATTGATAAAATTAGAAAAATATCTACTGATGGAAAGGTCAGCACATTTGCAGGTGGGGATTCAGGCTATGCAGATGGAACAGGTACTGACGCAAAATTTGATTCCCCTGAGGGAATAGCAATAGATGCAACAGGGAATATATATGTATCAGATACAAAAAATAATCGGATACGAAAAATTACGCCTGATGCCATCGTTACTACGCTAGCTGGTAGTAGTGAAGGGTTTTTAGAC
>CAYRIF010000012.1:12306-23983 GCA_964424205.1 uncultured Roseivirgaceae bacterium
GCCTAATGAAGCTCAATTTTATAAGCCAACCGCATTGACGATAGATGCTGATGGGAGTGTTTATGTAATCGATGCGTTTAATTATGGGATACGAAAAATAACACAAGAATAGATGGATAAAGTAGAAGTGCTAGTCGTATTGGATATAGCTTTCTACTTTATTGTTAATTGTCTTTAAGGTCGCTTTATATTTTAGCCAATTTTGAGTAAACCTATTTAGTTCTTTTTCAAGCACTTTAAATTTTAAAATGGCTGACTGGTCAAATCCAATTAGGTATTGATTATCCTTCAATAGTGCATTTAATTTTTCAATTTGAAAGTTTGCAAAGGCTAACCTGTCAATAATTTCTAAAGAAGATATGGCACATTGTCTGACTTCTTTCGGTATTGTGGCATTTTTGAGTTTTAGTAGATTTGCTGCATGGTTATTGTCAATATCTCCAATCATTTTTTTGAGTAAATTGAGCGTCATTTTAATATAATTTTTGTTGAAATTAATGGAGTGAATATCAACTAGTATTCCCTGGTTTTTGAAAATCTCTTTATCGTACGTAGGAGGCACTTTGATTGACTTTAGTTGTTTGTTCATGGTTAACAAAGAGATGATGGGAATGCTCAATGAGACCACTCCTGCTATATTTTTTGTGGATTTCCCCCCACTACCATTATTGCCTATAAAAAACAGAGCGGAGGAAGCTAATCCAATACCCATGGAGATGTACGCTCGTTTTCTTATAGATTTTTTTAAATCAAGAATACTTTTAGTGGTCATTTCGTCTGCCTGAATGGCTAGATACAATTCTGAGGCTTTGATAATGGATTCAGTTTGCCCTAATTCATTTCTAATAGAGAGTAAATCTGTATAAATTGCACCACTTTGAAATAATAATGAATGGATAACTTGTGATCGCTTTAGCAGGAGGGTGCTATCCGTATTTACAGCTATTAAATTTTGTGTTTTATCAAATAATTGTAGGAGGGAATCCGTTTTTGCTAAAGAATTGTCCGTATTTTGGCTTGATATTTGACTTACACCGTGAAAGGCATTTAGCAACGTTGCTGAGATAATGAGTATTGACAGCTTCTGAATTGAATTCATATTTATTGATAATGACCTTGGTTAAAAACATCGGTAATATAAAAAATGATTTACTATTTGTGACCGGAAAATGAAAATAGTGAAATTTATCCTTAATTTAGTGCACGTTTTTAAGGAGCATAAAATTTAAAAACAATGATAATAAAATACAGTACACAATATATACTATTTGCTTTTATATTTATTTCATTAAATATAGTGGCACAAAATAAACACGAATCATTGGGTTTAGGAGTCAACTCATTATATGATGAAGAAAATCCTGTGTTAAGTCCTGATGGTCAGAAGCTATACTTTGTGAGAAAAAATCATATCGAGAATGTAGGAGGCAAAAAGGATTTGGGTGATATTTGGGTAGCAGAATTAAATGAAAACGGTCAATGGGGAGTAGCTAAAAACCTAGGAAAACCGATTAATAATAAATTTGAGAATAGAATTATTGGGTTCTCAAACAATGGCAATACCATGATTCTGAAAAACCACTATGCTAGTGATGGTAGTGCAGCTAAGACACAAGGCGTCTCCTATTCTGAACTTAGAAATGGCAAATGGTCTTTTCCTTTGAAAATGGATATCTCCTATTTTTATAATAAGTCGGATGATGCGACAATGTCGGTTTCGGCAGATGGGAAAGTGATGCTGCTTTCTATTCAATCTTATGATACGAAGGGAGCAGAAGATATATATGTGAGTTTTTCGACAGGCTTTAAAAAATGGTCTCAACCAGTGAATTTAGGAAGTACTATCAATACAAAATTTCAAGAAATGACACCTTACTTGGCAAGCGATAATATGACTATTTTTTTTGCTAGTAACGGGCATGGTGGATTTGGAAGTCGGGACATATTTATTAGCAGGCGATTGGATGATACATGGAAGAAATGGACCAAGCCGACAAACCTTGGGGCAAGTATAAATACCGAGGGTGTGGAACTTTCTTATATTTTACCTGGCGGCGATTATGCATACTT
The DNA here is from genome assembly GCA_964424205.1 of uncultured Roseivirgaceae bacterium. Lineage (GTDB taxonomy): Bacteria > Bacteroidota > Bacteroidia > Cytophagales > Cyclobacteriaceae > CAYRIF01. The sequence continues at coordinate 14,377 of CAYRIF010000012.1, forward strand.
GGTTTCTACGCAGAATAGTGAAGGCTATGGCGATATTCAACGGGTGCGAATTTCTCCAGAAGAGAAACCAAAAAACTTGGTGAGTTTAGAGTTGGTGGACAGGAAAGATTCAATTATTGCCCCTATCATTACTGAAATTAAAGTTGATAAAATTGACGTTTCGGTAACTTTGAAGGGTAAAGTAGTAGATGCGAATGAGGTGGAAAAACCAATTGCAGCAAGGTTAGAATACACGCTTATAGATGATTTAACGGACAAGGTAGCCGTGATTTCTGATGCTGCCACTGGTGCATATAATGTGCAGTTGGTACCCGGAAAAACGTATTTGTTAAAGGTTTCTGCGGAGGGCTATATGACCATTGAAGAAAATTTAGTGATTGCAAAGAACTCTTTGCCAGCGCTTCAAAAACATTACCTGCTAACCCCTTTGAAAGTGGGAACAACGGTGAATCTTAAGAGTGTATTGTTTGAACAAAGTACAGCCAATCTATTAGAAGATTCATACATTGAATTGGATCAGGTTTCTAATATGCTTACCGAAAATCCGAATATTGAAATTGAACTAAGTGGACATACTGATAACAGAGGAAGTGCCAAATTGAATTTGGAATTGTCTAAAAAGCGGGTAGATGCGGTCATGTATTATTTGATTTCAAAAGGAACAGACCCTACACGAATCAAGGGAAAAGGATTTGGAGGTACAAAACCCATTGCTAGTAATAGAGGAGAGAATACTAGGAAGCTGAATAGAAGAGTAGAATTTACCATTATTAAAAATTAATCTACTACATGCAATGACAATCAACTTGGTTTTATTTGGAATAGCAAAGGATATTGTGGGCAGTTCGAGGAGTCAACTCGAAGTAGCAGAAGGGATGCTTATCAGTGAATTTAAGCAAAGGCTTGTAAATGAATATCCTAGAATGAAGGATTTAACTTCTATTTCCTTTGCTGTTGGGACAGCATATGTGGCAGACGATTATCAATTAGAAAATAACGAAGAGGTGGTGATTATCCCACCGGTAAGCGGAGGGTGATGGTAGAGATAACAAACAAGCCAATCAATATTGATGACATAATAAAAAGTGTCGCCTCACAAAACGCAGGGGCAATTGATGTATTTATAGGCACAGTTAGAAATAACACAAAAGGAAAGGCTGTAGTAAAACTAGATTTTGAGGCTTATGAACCTATGGCAATTTCCGAACTCCAGAAAATAGTAAATACAGCCAAGCAAAAATGGGCTATTGAAAAAGTTGCTGTTGTTCACCGTGTGGGCTTACTTGCGCTAGGGGAAGTGCCTGTGGTCATTGCAGTATCAACGCCACATAGAAAAGATGCTTTTGATGCCTGTCAATTTATTATTGATACATTAAAGGAAACAGTGCCTATTTGGAAGAAAGAGATTTTTGACGATGGTGCGGTATGGGTATCCGCGCATCCTTAATAGACATTGTCCAATCAGACCCCTTGGTTTGTGTCTTCACAAATTATAATTTGGAGGCGTGTAGCTATTAAAAAAATACCATAACTTCTACTCAATACTGGCTAATATCTCTTCATAAACTGCCTCAGGATCTTTTCCTTCTTTCAGATTATTTTGAATTGCATTAACCAGATTTTCAACGATTTGAGGCTCATAACCTAGTTTCAAAGCTATTCTAGAACAAATGTGAATCTCGCTAACATCTATTTCTCCATCAATAAGCATAATCCACACCAGGTCAAAGACCATCTGGAAGCGTAATTTAGAAGTGGTAGGCTCTTTGAATTTTATGTCTTGGAGGTTGCTTTTAATTTCTTCAAGTTCTGCTGCACTGACATCGAACTTTGAAGCAATTTTAGTGATAAATGCTGATTCTTTTTCATCAACAGTTCCATCAGACATGGCTACCCTAAGCAATTGCTTTAAATAGTTCTTGTCACTTGACGCATCATCTTTTTTAAATAACCCAAAAAATGCCATTGGTCTATATTATTTAGTGTTTAATATTTGAAAAGTAGAAATTCAAACAGATAAATGCAAATGTTACTCATTGTTAGGATGTTATAAACAATAGCCTGAAGTTAGTTTTTACCTAAAAAACCGCATATTTACCGATGTATTACACCGGCTTACCGATTAGGTATAGGTTAAAATGAGGAATAGTGCCATTTTTGGAGAAATTAATAGATACAATTATGAAAGAACAAGAAAGCGATAAAAGATTAGTAATAGGTACTATATTCATAGGATTAGGACTTATTTGGGCATTGCAAATATTAAATGTTATACCAGACCACTTTATACAAGAGTTTTTCACATTGCCTGGATTGTCATTAATGTTAGGTGTTGTGCTAGTAGCGACCTCACGACACAAAATTTTGGGGGCAATATTTATGCTCTTTGGAGGGTTTCATTTGTTAGATGAATTTTTTGATATCCCTTACGAGTTAGCACAGTTCTTATGGCCAATAGGGTTGGTTGGACTAGGATTGGTAATTATCCTTAAAAGTAAAAAAAAAAACTGGCTTGATGGAGACGAAGGAATAGACGTTGGTACAGATTCGGATTATTTTGATGACATGGCAATATTTGGGGGAGGGGAAAAAATCTTCTCTTCTAATAATTTTAAAGGAGGCAAGGTTACTTCCATATTTGGCGGTTCACAAATTGACCTTCGAAAAACTCAATTGAGCGAAGGAAAGAAAGAGATTGATGTCTTTTTGATGTTTGGGGGAACAAAACTAATTATTCCTGATGATTGGAATATAAAAAATGAAGTGACGCCAATTTTTGGTGGATTTAGTGACAATAGAAAAATTGATCCTAATGCAATCCCCGATCCAAGAAAGACCATTACCATTAAAGGGTTAGCATTATTCGGAGGTGGTGAAATTAATAGCTACTAAAGAAAATTGAAAAGCGGTGTATGACATTTTTTTAGTAACTTAGGGTTTTCTGAAATGACATATTAATGGCTAACCCAATTCTTAAAAAGAAAAGCAACTTATACAATTACATATTGTTATGGGCACTGGTAGCAGCGGCCCATATTTTTGTTTTATACTTTTTCTATGGGCTGGATATTACCATTGCTTTGATAGATGGGTTGCTATATAATTTACTTTTTGTTGGGTTGGGATTGGCATTTTGGTATCCAGTTAATTATACTAATGTTAATACTAAGAACTTTACAAGTCTGGTTTCTAATCATTTAGCCGCTGCCCTTATTTCGGTTGGAATATGGTTACTCACCGGAAAGTTTGTATTAGCAATTATTTTTTCTGCTAATGCAGCCTATCTTGAATTTTTAGCAAAGACATTGCCTTGGCGATACGTAAGTGGTATTTTTTTTTATTTCGTGATTGTACTCTATTACAATTTAATTATAAGCTATGAAAAGCTGCATGAGAAAGTAAGAGAAGAAGAGGAACTGAAATCCCTGGTGCAACAGGCGGAACTTAAAAGTCTAAAAGCACAAATCAATCCACATTTTATATTTAATGGTTTAAATTCTATTAGTGCGCTAACATTAACTAATCCGGAAAAGGCACAGAAGATGATTATTGAGTTGTCAAATTTTTTGAGGTATGGTATTAACAAAGATGTGAATCAAAAGACAAGCCTAAAAGAGGAGTTGAAAAATATAGAGCGATACTTGGCGATTGAAAAGATAAGATTTGGAGATAGATTGAATTATCATCATGATATTAATGAAGATTGTTTAGATTTAACATTACCCAATTTAATTCTGCAACCCTTGTTTGAAAATGTTATCAAACATGGGGTCAATGAAAGTATTGAAGAGGTGGAAATTAAGCTGGCTGCTTGTTGCGAAAATGGTCAATTACAAATAACAATTGGTAATAGTTTTGACACGTTCAATAAAGTCAAAGGAGAAGGTGTAGGATTAAAAAATATTAAACAACGATTGACTTTGGTTTATAACCTAATTGGACTGATGAAAATTCAAACATCAGAGAATATATTTACCGTTAATTTAACAATTCCACAGAAATAATATGACCATTAAAACAATTATTATAGATGATGAAGCTCCTGCGCGAGCATTGCTTAGAATTTACCTGGCTGGGCAGGGGAACATAGAGGTGGTGGGAGAGTTTACAAATGGTTTTGAAGGGATTAAGGCTATAAATGCATTGAAGCCCGATTTGGTGATTTTGGATATTCAGATGCCTAAGATTAATGGTTTTGAGATGTTAGAACTGTTGGAGCATCATCCAGTTATAATTTTTAGCACGGCGTATAATGAGTTCGCAATCAAAGCCTTTGAGTTAAATGCGGTTGATTATTTGCTTAAACCCTATTCAAAAAAGCGGTTATTAGGTGCTATAGCTAAAGCTGAAGTGAGGTTGAAAATTGATGTAGAATCCAGGGAGTTGCCAAATCTCTTAGCAGGTGTGAATGATTTGAATAATGAGTATTTACAGAGAATAGTGGTAAAGACTGGTGCTAAAATTGAGGTGATACCCATCGATGAAGTAATGTACTTAGAAGCCAATGATGATTATGTGAATATTTATGTAACGGGTGGAAAGTTCATAAAACAAAGAACGATGAAATACTATGAGCAACGATTACCGCCATCAAAATTTGTAAGAATACACCGGTCTTTTATTGTAAATATTGAAGAAATAAATAAACTAGAATTGATGGAGAAGGATGCTTATGTTGTTATTTTAAAAAATAATTCTAGACTAAAAGTAAGCCGTAGTGGTTATCCAAAATTGAAGAGGGCACTCAGGTTTTAATAATTATTTCCATGAAATTATGTAGAAATAATACCCATAGTATGGTAGTTAGTTAGCAGTATGCTATTATTTGAAATATATTCTATTCATTTAATGCAATTTTCAAGTAATACTACTTGTTTTGTATTAAATTGTGCTTGAAACATAAAATCGATTAATAAACGGTATTATTTTTGTGAATTAAAATGTTAAAAATTAAATTGAAAAGGATGCCTATGAAATCACTATCAAATTCATTAATGATGTTGCTCATGGCTGTTGTCATTATTGGCGGGTCAGGTTGTAAAAGTCAAAAGAAACTTGCAAAGGAAAAAGCAAAAAAAGAAGCAGAAGCCAGGGCAGTGCAGGTTGAACGCGCTACCAAAGAATTGAAGGGCATTTTAAATAATGATACCATGACCTTGGAGGAAAAACAGCGAGCGGTTAATCGTATCAAATCTATGAATCTTAGCGATGCTAATGTAAATGGATTAATCACTCAAATTGAAGATCAGATAACAGCAGAAAGTGCATCGCTTAAAAGTGCAGAAGGTAGTTCTGGCGGGACAAGAGAACAGCGACTTAACAATTACTTTGGTGCTGTGGCAAATTCAAATAACATGAATGCAGCCAATAATAATATTGAAAAAACATTGGGAATGTTTAGTTCGCCTGACGCGTTGGTACTTATTATTATTAGTAAATCTGGAGATGTTGTAGACTATGACAGACCCACAACTATCAAGAAATACTTAAACTACCTGAAGGATCAAAAAGCTAATCACAATACAATTCATAAGGTTATCTTAGATGATAATGGAAAAATTAAGGAATTAGAACTTATTAAAAAATAGAAGAAGAGATGTTTAAATACAAATATTTATTAACAGGAGTGTTTACATTGTTATTGTCGTTTACAATTTTTGCTCAAGAAAACATAACACCCCAAAGGAAGCAGGCAATAGATTCTTTGGCGTTGGAAAAAGTGAATGATCTTGGGAAATATATCAGTATCATTGGAAATAAAAACACACCGTTTTCAGAAGCAAAGCGGGTGATTGATCGGGCGCTAGAGTTATTTGTAGCAGATGCAGAAATGGGTGTATCATCCCTGAGCCGTCAGACAGTAAAGAACTACACCGTACGGGAATATTTTGAGCGATTGATGGCGCTAAATTATGATCGGGTTAAAATTGATTGGTTTAATATTCAATATATAAGCGATTTAGAGCGTCAGCCCGATGGGAAATACGTAGGAGTTATTACCGTTTATCAGCGTTTTCAGGGAGAATCTGATGATGGATTGAAGTACATGGATACGACAAAAAAAGACATCACAATCTATGTGGAGCGGAAACAAACACAAATAGGCGGTAGAATTATTGGTTTTTGGGATGTGTTGCTAGGGGATATTAGGGTTACAGAAACAGCTGAATAATTTTGTTGATGAAGAAAATACCTTTTCTTTTAGTTTTCTTTCTGCTGTCAACCACTTTCTCTTTTGCACAGTCAAAAGTGGGAAGTTACGCAGGAGATGAATCACGCTTCTATGCTTCTACAAAACAAATAAATCAATTTTTCAGAAGGTTTAATGCGGAGGAAGACCCCAAAGGAGATAGAATATACAAAGGAAATAAACGGTTTAGAAATGCTAAACTGAGAAAAAAGTATCTCCGGGTTTTGTTTGACAATGAAAGCTCCTCACTTGATAATACCTTAAAACGTATTTTTGTGGATGAGGTTACAGGACCTAATCCGAAATTTTTGGGTTTTCACAAAGGAGATTGGTTTGCAGAGGTGCATACAATCTTCAACTATAAAGGTAGAAAGGAAACAGCTATACTTTTTTTGAAAATTCAAGAAGAACCAGTGGGTTCTAAATGGGTCATTGATAAAGTATATTTCGAACCCTTTAATAAGTTGTTTGATTTTGATTCTACAGATACCAAAACGTTCATTCACCCGATGAGTCATGAACTAGATTTTATGAATTTAAGTAAAGCTTTTAAGAATAAAAAGGAAATTGAAAAGTACACATCACGGTCTTACCACCCAGATCATCTGACATTATTTCTGTTAGAAGTTAAAAAATCTAACCTTACTTTTCAATCTATTAAAAATGTGAAATTCCATTTTTTTCAAATAGATAATTGGTATTTTGAGTTAAGTGAGTTTAATAGAGGAGGATATAATACCGGTTGGCTGATTTCGAATTTAACCAAATTAAATGAACAGCAAAAAGCCTCTTATAAAAAGTATATATACTTTGAAAATTAGCATTATTGAAGTGGTGAAAAAATGAAAAATACCTTATTTAAAACTTTAATTATTGTTATTTTACTTTCTGTAAATCAGATAGTTAAAACAGACGCTCAGGATAAATATTCTGAAGTTGAGATTAATAAATTCGAACAGGAGGTGGAGCAATTGGTTTCTTTTTTACGCTACGCTATGAATAGCATTGGGGATGCAGAAACGCCGCAAAAAGAGAGGGAGACAATTATTAACCAGAGTTTTCTTAAAGTCTTTCGGGATGCTGAGGTTCAAATTGAGGATGATTTAGATTTGAATAGAAAAGTACCGATTAACAAAAATGTACAAGCGTACTTAAAGGATATTGACTTCTTTTTTAAACAAGTGAAATTTGATTTTATTATCAATAAAATTGGACATTACTATACCGATGGTAATCAGCTTTATTTTCGGGTAAATTTACACCGGCATTTGAAAGGTGTAGGGATTGATGGAAAAGTAATTGACGACAAAAAGCAACGGTATATTGAGGTGAATATAGATGCTAAAACGCAAGATTTAAAAATTGTAAGCATTTATACTACTAAACTAAACCGTGATAGTGATCTGCAGCATTGGTGGAATGCACTATCTTATGAGTGGCAAACAATTTTCAAAAAGGCTATTGTGACTACCGATGACTCACTCACATTGGTGCAACTCAGAAAAGTTGTAAAATTAGATAAAATATACCTCCAGAATAATAGGTTTATAACGAACCTAAAGCCACTTGCAAAACTAGTGGGATTGAAAGCGTTGAACATCTCAAACACAAAGATCAGCGATATTACCCCTATTAGAAATTTATCACTCCTGGAAGTATTGAATGCAGAAAACACGGTTATTCATGATATAGCGCCGTTGCAATATGCAGATAAAATTAAAAGTTTGTTATTATATAATACCAACGTGACAGATTTATCACCGCTATTTGATAAAGCCAATCTGGAAATATTAGATATTACAGAAACAAAGGTTACCGATTTGTTACCCCTTTCTAAAGCAAAAAAGTTAGTCGAATTAAAGGCCGGATCTTTAGATATTTCTGAAATTCAACCTATAATGGGATGCTCTAAATTAGAGATACTCGATATTTCGAATACTGGAATTAATAATTTGGAGGGTATCCAGTCTTTAGAAAACTTAGTTTCATTGAACATTACAAATACCAGTATTGTTGCGTTGGCACCGTTGAGCAAGTTAAAGTATATGCAATTTTTGTTTGCAGAAAATACTTTAATTGATGACCTGACTCCACTGAAATCCATGCCGCACTTAAAAAGGGTTTTTTGTGATAATGCCAAGTTGACTGAGGAGAATGTAAATAGTTTTTCATTTAATAATCCCAATACTATTATCACTTTTCAATCTGAGAATCGCCATAAGTGGTGGATGAATTTGCCTGACTTATGGAAAGCAATCTTTAGAAGAAGTTTTAGTTTTGACAATCAACCAACCAAAGAAGAGTTGGCAGAAATATTTGCCACCCAAGCCCTAGATATTTCTGGAAAAAGTGTGCTATCCTTGACACCTCTCATGCAATTACGAAATCTAAGGACGTTAGACTGTGAAAATACTGGCATAACATCTCTAGCAGTAATTGAGAAATTTTCTCTGTTGGAACATTTGGATGTGTCTAACAATATCATCAACTCATTGGCACCATTATCCGCATTAAATAGCCTCGCTACTTTAGATATTAGTAATACAAAGATTGATTCCCTAAGAGGTCTTGAGGGGTTGGATAATTTAATACAGCTTAGTTGTGAGGGAACTCCTATTACAAAGGAACAAATTTTGAGATTTTCTGAGCGTAATCCAGAATGTCTGGTGTTATACCAGTCTAAAAGACTGTATGATTGGTGGCTAAACATGCCTGATGAGTGGAAGGTGATTTTTAGAGAAAAACTTTCTTTAACCAATGATCCTGATGATATTCAAATACACCTAATTACTAAAATTGATGAAATTGTCATTAAGAATAATCCAAAAATAACTTCACTTGATCCCTTACAGGAAATTGTGGGACTGGAAAAATTAGTAGTTGAAAATACTGGGGTTAGTAGTATTTTTCCAATCAGGAATCTTACTAAAATGAAAGTATTATTAATAAATAAATCTCCGTTGAAAGATTTGAAGTCACTGCAAAATATGAAAAACTTACTGAAATTGGATGTCTCTAATACACCAATTAGTGATTTAAGTGCCATTGTGTCTCTGATTGAACTTAGAGATTTAAAGATTTCAGGTACGCAGGTTAAAAGTCTCAAGGCCGTTTCAAATTTGATCAATCTAAAAAGTCTCGAAATTGATAATACAAAGGTATCTAGCCTTTCACCAATTATTGATCTTTATGGCTTGGAAAAATTGGTTTGCTATAACACAAAACTAACCCATAAAAAAGTGGAGAAGTTTAAAGTACGGATTTCGTCTTGTGAAGTAACGTATTATTGATTTGCCTAAATCTCAAGATGAGATTCTAGTAAATGTGTATTGAAACCGGTTAAGCGGATATTCTTCCTGTTTACCATTTATTTTGCGAATACACAGGTGAACACGCCTGCCCATCACAAATGTACTT
>CAYRIF010000013.1:0-5502 GCA_964424205.1 uncultured Roseivirgaceae bacterium
GCAACCTGTCTGCCAGCCAGGCGAAGCAGATGCGCCAAGATAATTGCAAGCACCCCAAATTTGGCTATTCGATTTTCAGCAATGTATAGGGTAATTAGCTGATATTAAGTGAGTTACAAAGGTATTTTATTGAAACGGTGAATCATGCGGGTTAAGTAAGTATTGGTAAATTTACCAAAGAACCCTACAAATCGCTCAAATCAAAATTATCCATAAAAGCGGTGGTGAACTTACCAGACTTAAAAGTTTCATCATCCATTAATTTGATATGAAATGGAATGGTAGTTTTAATTCCCTCAATCACAAATTCCTCCAATGCACGTTTCATTTTCACCAACACTTCTTCTCTGGTTTGGGCTGTTACTATCAACTTTGCAATCATTGAATCATAATTAGGTGGAATTGTATAGCCGGCATAGCAATGGCTGTCTACCCTGATGCCTTGACCGCCAGGGATATGTAAGTTGGTAATTAAACCAGGACAGGGCATGAAATTATTGGAAGGATCTTCCGCATTAATTCTGCATTCCATAGAGTAATAAATAGGAAAGTAGTTTTTTCCAGAAATTGGAATTCCTGCCGCTACTTTTATTTGTTCTTTAATGAGGTCGTACCCTGTAACTTGCTCAGTAATAGGGTGTTCCACCTGAATCCTAGTATTCATTTCCATAAAGTAGAAGTCCTTATTTTTATCCACTAAGAACTCTACCGTTCCTGCTCCTTCATATTTTACAGATTCAGAAGCTTTAATTGCTGCCTCCCCCATTTTCTTTCTCAAGCTTTTTCCAACTATCGGTGAAGGTGTTTCTTCTACTAGTTTTTGGTGTCTTCGCTGTATCGAGCAATCCCTTTCCGAAAGGTGGCATGCTTTTCCCTTGCTATCTCCTACAATTTGTATTTCTACATGCCTCGGATTCACAATATATTTCTCCAAGTAAAGGGCATCATTTCCAAATGCCGCGCCGGATTCCATTTTTGCATCCTCCCAAGCCTTTTTAAATTCACCATCGTTTAGCACAATCCTCATCCCTTTCCCCCCGCCCCCAGCCGTTGCTTTTAGAATTACTGGGTAGCCCATTCCGTTTGCCATCTCGATGCCTTCTTCAATACTTTCCAATAACCCATCAGAACCAGGAATTACTGGTACACCAGCTTTCTTCATGGTTGCCTTGGCAGTTGCTTTATCACCCATCCTATTAATCATCTCTGGCGATGCACCGATAAACTTAATATTATAATCCTCACAAACTTTAGAAAACTCAGCATTTTCTGACAAAAAACCGTAGCCAGGGTGAATGGCATCTGCATTTGTAATTTCTGCTGCTGCAATTACTTGCGGTATATTCAGGTAAGAAAGATGGCTAGGTGCAGGTCCTATACAAACGGCTTCATCTGCAAACCGAACATGTAAACTATCAATATCGGCCGTGGAGTAAACAGCTACTGTTTTGATGCCCATCTCCTTGCACGTTCTGATGATTCTTAGTGCAATTTCTCCTCTATTTGCTATTAGAATTTTTTTAAACACAGGTTTTTAAGTAAAGTGATAAGCTAAAAATTAAGCAGGATCAACCAAAAACAATGGTTGGTCATATTCTACTGGTGACGCATTCTCTACAAGGATTTTGATAATTGTCCCAGAAATTTCTGATTCAATTTCATTGAACAGCTTCATTGCCTCAATGATACAAACTGTATTACCTTCAGCAATGGTGTCACCCACATTCACAAATGAATCTGATTCAGGGTTTGCTGAACGGTAAAATGTTCCAATCATTGGTGCTTTTATGGTGATGTGTCCATTATCCTTTTCAGCAGGAGTTGCTGCCCCATCGGCAGATGGTATTTGTGCTGCAACCGGAGCAACTGGTGGTTGTACTTGTTGCGCCACTGTATTTGTCACCCCCACAACTTTTTGCCTAACGCTCTTCCTAACCTTAATTTTAAATTCATCAGTTTCGATATGTACTTCATCGAGCTCTGATTTGGAAATGAAATCAATTAAATCCTGTATTTCTTTGGGTTTCATAGTTCTTTATTTTACTCGTTCAGAATAAGAACGTGTTCGTGTATCTATTTTTATCATTTCATCTTGATTAATGAAAAGCGGCACCTGTATAATAGCACCTGTTTCTAAGGTCGCTGCCTTCGTTGAATTTGTTGCCGTGTCTCCTTTTATTCCAGGTTCAGTATAGGTGATTTGTAAGGTGACAAATGCGGGTAAATCAACACCTAACGCTGTTTCAGTTTCAGCATGATAGATTACTTCTACCTCTTGTCCATCTTTCATAAAATCTGCATTCTCTATCAGCTCTTTTTGAAGTGGCATCTGCTCGTAAGTATTGCTATCCATAAAGTGATAGCCCATATCATCTTTGTATAAAAACTGATGCGGTCTTCTTTCTATACGTGCTGTTTTTACTTTTACCCCTGCATTGAAAGTATTGTCAATAACCTTCCCTGTAGAAAGATTTTTAAGTTTTGTCCTTACAAAAGCAGGTCCTTTCCCTGGTTTAACATGTTGGAATTCTACAATGGTGTATAGACCGTTGTTATACTCCAAGCATAAACCATTTCTGAAATCTGATGTATTTGCCATTTGGTAAATTTATCTAAAATTAGTAATGAATTACTAGAAACTATAAAAATTATTTAGGGTTGTATGCCCATGTCAAGTATATAGCGCCCCAAGTAAAGCCGCCACCAAAAGCAGCCAAAATCAATTTATCTCCTTTTTTAAGTTTGGATTCAAAATCATATAAACAAAGTGGGATGGTTGCTGCTGTGGTATTACCGTACTTGTGAATATTCATCATTACCTTGTCCTGATCCAAATCCATTCTATGGGCTGTGGCGTCAATGATTCTTTTATTTGCTTGGTGTGGTACCAACCATGCTATATCTTTTCCTTTCAGGTTATTTCTGTTAAGCACTTCTTCTGCCACGTCTGCCATATTAGTTACCGCAAACTTAAAAACAGATTTCCCTTCTTGGAAGATATAATGCTCCTTATTATCCACCGTCTCATGCGATGCTGGTCTCCTACTTCCTCCCGCTTTCATATGTAAAAATTCTTCGCCACTTCCATCCGATTTCAACACTGAGTCTATAACGCCAAATCCTTCTTCATTTGGCTCTAACAAAACAGCACCTGCACCATCACCAAAAATAATGCAAGTAGTACGGTCTGTATAATCAACAATAGATGACATTTTATCGACACCAACGACTATTACCTTTTTATACTTACCAGACTCAATAAACTGAGCTCCTGTCGATAATGCGAATAAGAATCCTGAACATGCTGCTGATAAATCAAATCCAAAGGCATTGACCGCTCCAATTTCTGTCCCAATCAGGTTGGCGGTAGCAGGGAAAACCATGTCTGGCGTGGATGTAGCACAGATGATTAAATCAATATCTTCTGCTTTTGTATCTGTTTTCTTTAAAAGACCTTCGATAGCTCTTGAAGCCATGTAAGCAGACGCTTTATTTTTTCCGTTTTTATATTTTCCTTTTAATATCCTTCTTTCTTTGATACCTGTACGTGAAGTAATCCACTCATCATTTGTATCCACCATGGTCGAAAGTTCTTGATTTGTCAAAATATAATCAGGAACCCAACCATCTACGCCAGTAACGGCTGCTGTGATTTTACTCATCTAATAAATTATCTCATTAAAAATGTATGAAGGAAATAAATTTCCTTCATTTTGACGGCTAAGGTAATAGAAGTTTAGCGTATTACACCATAATTTTTTCTATTTTCTAATCAACTGTTGAATTTGAAATATACCAACATATCCAACTTGTATTTAACAAGCTGTTTAATCAAAAAAAGAAAACAACGAATAGTATTATGCCAATACCTCTTTTTCCATGATAACTTTTCCTTTCAGATAAAGTTTACCTTCAAACCAATGCGCTCTATGTGGTAGATGCGCCTCACCTGTTGCAGCGCAAATAGCCAATTGCTTTTCGGTTCCCTTATAATGGGTTCTTCTCTTGTCTCTTCTCGACTTGGATATCTTTCGTTTAGGATGTGCCATTGTATATTATTTATTAACTAGTTATTTTAAATCTTTTAATTTTCCCCACCTCGGGTCTATTTTTTTATCTGCTGCTTCATCATCTTTTGATGAATAAATCAATAATCCATCGTCATTATCTTCTTCATCTTCAAACTTAGGATGAAGTTTCTTCATCGGTATCGACAAACTGATAAACTCATATATGTACTGTGACAAATCAATCATCTGCGTACTTTTTGTAATCTGAATTACCTGCTCATCTATCTCCAACTCTTCCTGCCCATATTTACATATCAATTTTTCATTGATACTAATTGGGGCATTAAACTTCTCAAGGCTTCGGTCACAAACCAACCCCACTTCGCCTTCAATCATAAAAAGCAAATCAAAAAATGCATCACTTTTATCCAACACCACATGCACTGTAGCACCACCTTCCTCTATAACACTTCCCTCTTGTGATTTAAAAAAATCCTTGTCAACCACGAAATCATAAGTATATTGCTTATTTTCAAGGTTAAAAATTTCAATCTCAAAATCACTACGCCGCTTCTTTTCCATACTCCGAAATTCAAGTCTGCAAAGTTAAAAATATATTATTAATTATAAAAGAAGATTCAATAAATCTAAAATAATAATTTACCAACTTATTTGAGTAGTTTTCCGTAAAATAGTATTGCATTCCTAATTCTAGTACGATAACTAATTAACCATGTATGACCAAATAAAAAAAAGTGTACTTTCTTTAGTCAATTTTTCAGAAGAGGAATGGGCGGTTTTTCAAGATTGTTTGATAATAAAAAAGATTGCAAAAAAAGATTTCTACATACAAAAAGGCGATGTTTGTAAAGATGTCTCATTTATTAATAAAGGCGCTTTTCGTGCTTACTATGTCGTTGACGGAAAGGAGATAACTTCGTATTTTTCGTTTGAAAATGATTATGTGACCGATTATGAAAGTTTTTTGCTAAAAAAACCATCGCTCCAATACATACAAGCCATCGAAGATACAGCATTATTGGTATTACCCTATGACAAAATGCAGGAACTCTATGGTACAGGAAGCAAGGCAGAGCGTTATGGTCGGTTAGTTGCCGAGTCTCTTTTTGTGATGGTCTACCAACAAAAAAATGAATTTGTATTGTATAACCCGGAAGAAAGGTATATCCATCTACTAGCACAGCGTCCAGATCTTTTTCAAAGAGTGCCACAGGTGTATATAGCCTCTCTGCTTGGCATTACGCCAGAGACATTGAGCCGAATTAGAAAAAGACTATCTGTCGATAAAAGATAAACCCTTTCTGTCACAAAACAATCATCCCATATTAACGTTTTAGTAATCGCAATGTTTGATTTATTAAAATATAGCCTTTATTTGTGATTTAATCATCATGTTTTCAAATTTGAGAACATATGAACAATTCAAAAAATATTACAATTTGCATAGAATACTTTTCATATTCCTCCTCCT
>CAYRIF010000013.1:5602-23206 GCA_964424205.1 uncultured Roseivirgaceae bacterium
CCTGTGGCTGCAGATATAGAAGTAGCACTTGTGATTGCAAAAAGAGACCCTGAAGGACTAGCCACCAATGGTATTTTAAGAGTACAAGGAACAAAATCTACTTGGAAAATGTCTGATTTACCAGAATTGACTTCACTGAGCTATTGGCCAGCAGAAGAATATCTTAATATATGGATTACGCCACTCAGCAATGACTTTTTAGGTTTTGCACAATTTCCTGTGTCTGATTTAGAAGGACTTGAGGATGCCACTAACAACAGGTTAGTGGATGGCATAGTTATTCGCCCAGAAAGTTTTGGGAGAAATAGCACTGATTTTCCAATCCTTAAAGCACCCTATGACCTGGGTAGAACTGCCACCCATGAACTTGGACATTTTTTAGGATTACGACATACATGGGGAGATGGCGGATGCGATGTAGATGATTTTTGTGCCGATACCCCTAACTCCAACGCTAGTCATGTGGGTTGCAAGCTCACGAGCACCAGTTGTGGCTCACTAGACATGGTGCAAAACTACATGGATTTTACCGATGATATTTGCATGAATCTTTTCACCGAAGATCAAAAAACCAGGATGCGAACGGTATTAGATAATAGCCCGCGCCGAAAAAGCCTAACTACTTCGCTGGGTGGCATCTCTCCTATTGCAGTGGCCAATGATTTAGGAATAAAAGAAATACTAAGTCCCACAAAAGGATTATGCGATGCTAATTTCACCCCACAAATAGAGGTAAGAAATTACGGCACTAATTTCATCAATTCTGCGGTTATCAAACTGTATATGGATGATGTGCTCATTGAAACAAAAAATGCGATCTTGAATTTGAATATATTGAGTTTTTCAAACATTTCTTTCTCCAGTATATTGACCACTGCTGGCAGCCATACTCTAAAATTTAAAATTATCCTAACAAATGCAAGCACTGACAATAACTCAGAAAATAACGAAAAAACAGTGGCTTTCAACTATTCCCAAACAATCATGACAGGTTTTGCAGAGGCACTCAATATTTTTCCAGATAAATGGAATATTGTCAACCCAGAAAACAACACCACATGGGCAATAAAAAATGCACCAAGTACAGCGGCAAACAATACTGCCCTTGCGATAGATTATTTTAACTATGATGGACTTATTGGCGAAACCGATAAACTGCTTTCTCCCATCATCGATTTTTCGAATTTCATAAGTGCTACATTAACTTATAAAATTGCCTATGCGCAGAAGCAAGAAAAACAAGACAGACTGACCATTGCTATCTCTACAGATTGTGGTAACACATTCCAGCATGCCAATGTTATTTTTGACAAGGCAGGAAGTGAGTTGGCTACTGCCCCCTCAACTACCGACCCATTTATACCCGCAGGAAAATATGAGTGGGTATATAAAACAGTGGATTTATCGCACTATATCGGACAAGAAAATATTCAGATTGCCTTCACCAGTCAAAATGGTCATGGAAATATCATTTACCTGGATGACATAAATCTTGTTGTTGAAAATCAAGTTGGTACGGATATTAGCCTTGCAAGTATCGATAAGCCTACTTCGGTAGTATGTGATCAAAACTTAGCGCCTACTATAGTTATCAAAAACCTTGGAATGAATACCATTAACTCATTCAAAGCAGAAATCAAGCTGGCAGGCACGGTATTGCAAACAGTTAATTACGCAGGGAGTCCGTTAAATACCAATGAAGAAATGGTGATTTCCTTTGATGAAATAACACTTTCGGAAGGCGAGAATGAGCTGACATTTAGTATCTCCAATCCTAATAACTTGGCCGATGAAAACCCAGAGAATAACAGCAAAACTTTAAATGCCAATTTATCTACTGCCAAAGAATTAATTCCTATTCGAGAAAAATTCAAAACTCAAAACTTAAATGAAACAGGCTGGACAGTTACCAATAAAGATAATGAGATCACTTGGGAGGTTACAAGTGCCGGCGGAAACAATAAGGATAATTTTTCTGCTTTTATTAATGGATTTAATTATCAAAATATTGGCGCTATAGATTGGCTCATCAGCCCTCCTCTTGACTTCAGTCAAACCCACAAGGCAAGCATGACCTTCAAAGTCTCCTATGGGAGTAACCTTAACTTTGAAGATGGACTAAGAGTCTATGTATCAGAAGATTGCGGAGCGAGTTTCCCCAATCTTGTGTATATAAAAAATGGAGAAACTTTAGGAGTCACCACCACAACCGATGCGTGGCAACCAATGATCAGTTCCGACTGGCGCACCGAATACGTAAACCTCACTCAGTTTACAGGACAGGGAAATGTACGTGTTGCTTTTGCCTTTTCAAATGCATTTGGCAATAACCTATACCTTGACGATATTGAGTTTTTCCAAACGGCTGATGTGGATTTATTTCGTCCGCAAGAAAACACGTTTATTCTATTTCCGAACCCAACAGATAGTGAATTTAAGCTGACTTTTAACCTTGCGAATAAAGAGGATGTACAAATTGCTATTTATGACCTGCGAGGTGCGCTAATCTATCAAGGGCAATTTGAAAAAACGCTGAACCACACCTATGAATTTGGCATTCCAAATTTGAGGAATGGTATCTATTTTATCAAAGCCGTGGGAGAAAGTATAAATCAGGTACAGCGGATTTTTGTTAATAAGTAAACTAATCCCCTGACCTGTTCAGGGGTCTCCTGAAAGTGGTGCTAAACCGAAGGGGATGCGGCAATATGGTAATTGTTTTTTAATTTTTGTGGGTAATCCTCTGACATTAATACATATTTTTGTGGAACACTAAAAAATCAATTGTCAAAATACCTAGTATGAACATAAAATATTTTTTATTCTTACTTCTTGCCATTCAGTTTTCAGGCTGTGGAAAAGACCAAAACGAAAAGCCCTTGCTGCATCTCATGCATGATGCCGATGGACTGGAAGTAACCATCACCGGCAGTGTAGTAGATACCGATGGTACCATGAGCGAAGTTATCATTGCATGGGGAGAAAAAGGATTGAGTAAAAAAATTGAAGCTAATTTCTCAGACCTGAACGAAAGCCATGTTTATAAGGAACCTGCCGATTACAGCATCACTGTTACTGCCAAAGACCAAGCAGGTGATAGTACAATCCAAGTAATCGACCTCTCCCTTGACTTCAAAGAAACCTCACTTAAGGGCATCAAAGAGACCATGTTCAAAACAGCAGATGACGAATACCTTTTCCTAACCGTCAACCTCCACACTTATCAAGAAAAACAACAGGGAGAAAAATTTCATCTACTGACAGACGTAATTGGTCAAATGGACATTGATTTTATCGCCTTTCAGGAATGTGCACAACACAAATCAGCAACAGTAGTCGATGGTATTATTCGTGATGATAACATGGCATTAGTTATTGCTAGTAATCTAAAAGAAAAGTACAATGTCGATTATAATTTCACTTGGGATTGGGCACATTATGGCTGGAATGTCTGGGAAGAAGGCAGTGCTACTTTAGCTAAATATCCATTGGTAGAGACAGATAGTAGGTACATTTCTGCAAGTACAGGCACCGGCAGCATCACCTCCCGAAAAGTAGTGTACGGCGCTTATGAAGTCCCAACCGTTGGAAGAATTAACCTATTTTCTGCACATACACACTGGCGTTCATCTGAAGGAAGTGAAGAACAAAACAATCAAATTAGAAATATCCAATCCATCGCGGTGGAAAAAGAATCTTCTGTTTCAGGCAATGTTTTTACTTTTGTTTGCGGAGATTTTAATGTCAACCCGACTAGCGACTTCCCATGGAGCGAAGGCTACAACACCATGGTAAAAAACGACGACTACACTGACTCATTTTTAGAAGCAAATCCCGATGCCAACAACAGACCAGCACAGAGCAAATACAATACCATCGGCGGCAGTTTCCCCGGGAGGATAGATTACATCTTCATCAAAGCTACTGATAAATTTAAGGTTATTGATTCGCAGATTATTTTTAAAAATGGCGTGGTTGGGAAAGTCTCTGACCACTTTGGCGTGATTACTAAGGTGCGGTGGGTTGATTAAACCATATTATTCCTGTGATTAGCTTGGGGTATATGCGATTCCAATATTTCGGGAGAAACCTGCAGACATAGTAGGCTATTTCAAAGGTTTTGCAACCTATCTGCCAGCCAGGCAGGTGAAGCAGATACGCCAAGATAATTGCAAGCACTCCAGATTTAGGCTATTTTATTTTCAGCGAAGTACAGGTTAATTATCTGATAATAAGTGGGTTACAAAGGTGTTTTGTTAAAACCGTGAATACTTCGGGTTAATTTGAAGTGACAATGGGACTGTGAATTCCTCACATACACTTCTCAAAGTGGAAATTAGTACTATTAACCTATCATATAACTATTATTTAGATTTAGTATAATCGAAATACTGAAAGACATAAGCCATATAACTGTCTTTCTCATGATACGTGTGGTTGTGTTTCATGCGAAAAAATACACCTTTGCATTTTACCAATGCGTAAAAATAACATAGTAATAATTCTAGTATATTATCTAAAATAAGTATATTACTCGAAATTTTACTATACTTGACGATAGCACACTACATAAAACAATGTTTATCAGTTGAAGAATACTCATTCTCATTGAATGAATTGCACACTATAATTAACAAAAATGAGGCTGCTATAAAAAGTGAGTTATCAAGACTAATAGAGAAAAAAAAAATTATTAATCTTAGAAAAGGGTTTTATTTAATTATCCCGCCTAGGTATTCTAAACAAGGACTAATACCAATTCAACTTTACATTGACAAACTTTTCAGATACTTAAATCGCAACTATTACCTAGGGTTTTATTCTGCTGCTAAATTTCATGGCGCCAGTCATCAACAAGCTCAAAGAGATTACTTAATGACAGAAAAACCAAAATTAAATGACATTGGGAAACACTCCTTAGACATTCGGTTTTTCACAACTGCCAAATGGCCTACTAAAAACATTTTGGATAAAAAATCTGATGCGGGTATTTTTAAAATTTCAAGCCCAGCATTAACCGCTGTAGATTTAATCCATCATCAAACCAAATTAGGTGGACTAAACAGAATGTTAGCCATTTTGGAAGAATTAATAGAAACAATGAACAGAAATGACATAGCAGAACTATTGACTTGGTACTCACACAAAAGCACATTACAACGTTTCGGATTTTTATTGGAAGAACTAGCAGCTGATAAAAATCTAAGCGAGCAAATTATGAAACACTTACAACAATTAAAAAAATTCCCTGTACTACTCAGTCCAAAGTCCAATCAAAAACCAGGTGCTGTTGACAATCGCTGGAAAGTAGATGTGAACATTAAACTTGAAAGCGATTTATGATTCCAAGACCATACATAGCAAGATGGCAAGAATATGTACCTTGGAAACAATTTTATCAAGTAGAGCAAGATTTGGTTATAAGTCGTGCATTGGTTGAAATTTTCTCTGATGATTTTTTAAGAGAGAATTTAGCCTTTAGAGGAGGAACTGCACTGCACAAACTATACTTAAATCCTGCACCAAGATATTCTGAAGACGTTGACTTAGTTCAAATCAAGGAAGGACCAATCAAACCAATAATGGAAAGACTTAGAGAAGTAATTACCTTTTTTGAAGAACCAAGAAAAACACAAGTAAAGGGTCATGGAGCTAAAGCATTGTACCGTTTCAATTCTGAATATGAAGACATTAGATTACGATTAAAACTAGAAATAAATTGTAAAGAACATTTTAATGTGTTGGATTGGGTGGACTTCCCTTTTGAAGTAGAAAGTGAATGGTTTTCGGGAAAAGTAGCAATTAGAACTTATAGCATTAATGAACTTTTAGGAACAAAATTGAGAGCACTGTACCAAAGAAGCAAAGGGCGGGATTTATTTGATTTAGATTATTCAAGATTAAATGTGAAACTCAACATTAATGAAATAATTCAATGCTTCAAAGAATACACAAGTTTTTCCACAGGAAATAGACCACCAAGCAAAAAAGAATTTCTAATAAATATTGAAGAAAAAGAAACCGATTCCAATTTTACTGGAGATATGGAGGCTTTGCTGCGACCAGAAATAAAATACAACCAAGAAGAAGCATTTATTTGGTTGAAAAAAGAAATTATAGAAAAAATATAAGATCCCTGAAGACCACAAGGGATATTAAAACAACAGCTTTGGAAACCTCACCCCAGCCGCATCTCCCTCAGCTGCCGATCACTGTCTTTTTTCTTCAATGAATCACGCTTGTCATGCAGTTTCTTACCTTTTCCAAGGGCTATTTCTATTTTGGCTAATCCCTTGTTATTGATAAATAACCGTAGTGGAATAATAGTTAATCCCTTTTCATTACTCTTTTTATCTAGTTTGGCAAGTTCCTGCTTGTTGAGCAATAGTTTTCGATCCCGCGTTTCTTCGTGATTATAATGTGTGCCATATTTGTAAGGTGATATGTGGATTTGTCTCACCCAAAGTTCCCCTTTAATAAAAGTACAAAAGCCATCTTTCAAATTAACCTTTCCCGCTCTGATAGATTTGATTTCCGTACCCACCAGGACCATACCTGCCACATACTTATCCAACAGCTCATACTCCCGTCGGGCAGTTTTGTTTTTTATATTGATGATATTGGTATCTTTCTTGTTCTTCATTTACCTCCAAATTTCATTCTTGGTTCAGGCACTGCATCTTGCGTCACAAACTCCTTTTTCAAAAATTTATAATGTGCCGCCATGGCAATCATCGCTGCGTTGTCGGTACAATACTCAAATTTAGGAATAAAAACATTCCAACCCTGTACTACTGCCAACTCTTTTAGTGATTTCCGTAAGCCTGAATTAGCAGATACGCCTCCTGCAATGGCGATTTGATTAATGCCAAGGTCATTTGCAGCATTGGTGAGCTTCTCCAGCAGCATATTCACCAGCGAATGCTGAATACTCGCACAGATATCATCAAAATTATCTTTGATAAAATCAGGGTCAAGTTTCTTTTGGTCTCTCAAAAAATATAAAATAGAAGTTTTGATACCACTAAAAGAAAAATCATAGTCAGGTATATTCGCTTTGGAAAATTCATACGCCAGTGGGTTTCCATTCATCGCATGTTTATCAATCAGCGGACCGCCTGGATAATCCATTCCTAATATTTTCGCAGATTTATCAAACGCCTCTCCCACCGCATCATCTCTGGTCTGCCCGATTATTTCCATGTCCAAATAATTTTTTACCAAAACAATTTGCGTATGCCCACCACTTACAGTCAGGCATAAAAACGGAAACTGTGGCTTAGGATCTTCGATAAAATGCGCCAAAATATGCGCCTGCATGTGATTTACACCTATCAAGGGAATATCCAATGCCAATGCCATCGCCTTGGAAAAAGAGCTACCTACCAATAATGCCCCTAATAATCCAGGTCCTTGGGTAAAAGCCATCGCACTCAAATCAGATTTGTTTATATTTGCCTGAGTTAGTGCATCGTTAATGACGGGGATAATGTTTTGCTGATGGGCTCTAGAAGCCAATTCAGGAACAACACCACCATAATTAGCATGCACTGTTTGTGTGGCAATTACGTTACTTAGTATATGACCATTTTTAATGACCGAAGCAGCGGTTTCGTCACAAGATGATTCGATAGCAAGTATAGTAATATTCATTAGGTATTGACTGAAAAGAAAAACAAAACGCAATTTATCAAAAAACCGATTGTCAAAATAGCAATCAGGCTTATTCTTGCGCTATTTATTTTATTCTTGCTGCTGTTTGTTGCCATTCAGATACCCATGGTACAAACAAAACTCATCCAAAAAGTATCTAGTTACCTCTCAGAAAAAACAGGTTTTAATGCCAATGTTTCTTATGTGAATATCCGATGGTTTGACACAGTCTTACTAGAAGATGTAGAAATATTTGACACCAAGGACTCACTAATGATTGGTGTTCATGAAGTATCCATAGACTATGACATTCGCTCCGTATTATTTGACGAATACCCACACATCGATGAGGCAACTTTAGATCAGGCAACGGTTAGGATATTGAAAAATACTGATGACGGTGGTTTTAACATTAACCTTTTTGTTAAAAACATAAAGAAACTTACCAAAACAAAAAATAAGAAAAAGCCTTTTGTCATTGACAAGATAAATCTGAAATCATCAAATTTCAGACTCTTTGACCCCACCAAAGATTCCATCCATCGTAGCTTTGATTACTATCACTTTGACTTGGTAGATATTAGTGCCCAAGTAACAAATTTCAAAGTAATATCGGATACCACGCAGATGAACATCCTCAGCATGACTGCTACCGAGCCAGTTCAGAATTTCAAAATTGATAATTTAAAATCCCTTTTTAGTATTTCTGGAAAATCAATGAGCTTCAAGGAATTGAAACTTGAAGCAGGTGAAAGTGTCATTCAAGATTTAGTAGTTTTCAATTATGACAACATGAAACAGCTCAGCTATTTCAATGATAGTGTTCGGATTGCTGCTAAATTAGACCAATCCATCATTCATACCAATGACCTAAGCGTTTTTGCACCCAGCTTGAAAAATTACAACGATGTCTATAAATTTAGCGGGAAAATAATTGGTAAAGTTTCAAGCCTAAAAGTAAGGGATCTTGATTTTCAATTTGGTAATTTGAGTCAATTTACTGGCAAACTAAACATTGACGGACTTCCAAACTTCCAAGAATCTTTTATTGACTTGTCATTAAAAAATTCAGTGATTACACCCAATGACCTCATGCGCTATGTGAAATCTAATGCCCTCAACCAACTTACCCGTTTGGGACAGGTTGATTTTTCAGGACAGTTTTTAGGTTTTCCTTATGATTTTGTTGCCAACGGTTCGTTCCTAACTGAATATGGAAAGTTTGATTCTGATATTAACCTAAAAATAGATACCGAAAAGAAAACATCAGCCTATAGTGGTAGTTTGACGACTTATGATTTTGAATTTGGTAGGCTCATCAGCAGACCTGAATTGGTTCAAAACGTCAACCTAACAGGACAAATTAAAGGAACAGGGCTTACCTTACAAACAGCAGATTTTGAGTTAGACGCAACAATTTCAAATATTGGTGTCAAGGATTATATCTATGAAAATATTACAACCAATGCACGTTTTACAAAAGAATTTTTCAGTGGAAAATTAGTAGTCAATGATAAAAACCTAAAATTCAATGGAGACGCTGCCATAGATTTTCGAGAAAACAGACAATCAATAAAACTCAATGCCAGATTGGACACCTTGATGATTCAGCCGCTAAAAATACTTTCAGAGGAAGCATTTCTATCTACAACGCTCACAATGGACATGCAAGGTACGGAGATTAATGAATTGGTAGGGGAAGCTAGTTTTAGCAATACCAACCTTGAGTATAAAGGCAAAAAATTATACCTAGATACCTTATACATTTCATCTATCAAAAAGGAGAAGCATAGAAAGCTGATTATTAATTCCAGAGAATTCAATACCAAAACCATAGGAAATTTTGAACTGACTACACTTTATACAGATTTACTCAGACAATACAAAGAGTACCAATTAAACTTTCAAAATAACGCCACGCGAACTACGAATTACTACAAAAAATTAAGAAACAAGAAAACATATGATAAATACAAAGTAACTTTTGAAGCGACTTTAAAAAACATTAATCCATTGTTACAGCTATTTGACAAAAGTAGTTACATCTCAAAAAATAGTAAAATAGAAGGGGATTTTACAAGCGGCTATACCTCCATACTCAACTGGTATGCCCATGCAGATACTGTCACTTACAGTGGTACACAGTTTTTTAATAATGACATAGAAATCTCTGCTTCCAAAATTGCAGACAGTACCAATGTGCTTGCCATGGCATATATTTTCTCGGACAAACAACTATACAAAAGTTTTACAACTACAGATAATTTATCAATTGACGCCGTTTGGAACAAAGACAAAATAGATTTTACCTCCTCGGTAAGTCAATCTGAAAACAATAACTATGCAGACCTCAGTGGTGCCCTTAATTTTTTGAATAATAAGATTGAAATAAAATTCAATCCAAGTGATTTCAGAGTTATAGATAAAATCTGGAAAATAGATGCTAATAATAAAATATCCTTTGCCAATAACGAAATTTATTTTGACAGCATAAGAATCCATCATAATGAGCAGTCTATTTTGGCAAATGGCATCATATCCAAAGACATTAACAAAAAACTAAAGATTGTTGCCAACAGTTTTAGAATAGACAATATAAATCCCCTGCTATCAGAAGAACTAGAAGGCACCGTAAATGGCTATGCAGAAATTCAAAATCTGTACAATACGCCAATCATCAACAGTCAATTAAAAATTAATGCTTTCAAAGTCAATAAATTTTTGGTTGGTAATATATATGGCATTGCAGGTTGGGAAGAAAAAAATGATCGTTTGCGCATTGATTCAGAAATTGAGAGAATTGGTAAAAAAATCGTTGATGTCAGCGGCTACATCTACACCAACAAAAAAGAAGAACAACTAGACCTTGTCGCTAATTTCGATCAGGCTGAACTTGGCATTATTGAACCTTTTTTGGATGACTACATCTCACAACTCAAAGGAGAAGCAAGTGGAAAATTCGCCGTGACAGGGGCGATAAAATCACCAATATTTCGAGGGAAAGGTAGATTAAAAAATGGGCAAATAAAAATAGATTACCTCAATACATTGTACTCTTTTAATGGGGATATCGTTTTGGATGACAATGAAATCGGTTTTCGAAACCTGATACTTACGGATGACAACTTACAAAAAGCGTGGCTTAGTGGCGGTCTTTTTCATGATGGTTTTAAAAATTTCATTGTCGACTTAAATGGAAGCATGAGAAATTTCAAAGTATTAGACACCAATGCCAAACTTAATGACCTGTACTATGGCACTGGCATTGTCACCGGTGACTTGGAAATACTTGGCTCTTTTGACAACCTAATTATCAACGCAAACGCCATTACTAACAAGGGCACAAAATTTCACATCCCTCTAGGAGGCACCGAAGAAGTAAAGCAACTTGATTTCATTCGTTTTACAAAAAAAATTGACTCCGCGGCTCTTACACCCGAAATCGAAAGTGTTAATATTAAACGGCTCACTTTTAACTTTGACTTGGACATCACACCTGATGCCTATGCCGAAATTATTTTTGATATAAAATCAGGGGATATTATAAGAGGATGGGGCAATGGAAAATTAAAATTCAATATTGATCCAAAAGGTGATTTTAATATGTTTGGAAACCTAGAAATAGAGCGAGGTTTCTACAACTTTACTTTGAAAAATCTGATCAATAAAGAATTTACGATCGTTCCAAAAAGCAAAATAAACTGGTATGGCGATCCTTATGGAGGAATCCTTGACATCACTGCTTTCTATGAACAAACTGCATCACTGGCATCACTGGCTGAACCTGAACAGCTAAGCAACCCAGATATTAAAAGAAGGTATCCTGCTAAGGTGATGCTGGGATTAAAAGGTGACCTGATGAATCCAGATATTGATTTTGATATTAACTTTGATGCATTCCCATTCTCATTGAGTAATATCACGGCCAACCTGCAATCAAAACTCGCCTCAGACGAGCAGGAACTGAGCAGGCAGGTGTTTAGTCTTATTTTACTTAAAAAATTCTCTCCACAAGGTAAGCTTGATCTTGGGGGAACCGATGCTATTGGCAGCAGTGTAAGTGAGTTGTTTAGCAATCAGCTCAGCTATCTATTAACCCAGATAGATGAAAATCTGGAAATAGATGTAGATATCAATCGACTTGATGATGAGGGGTTCAATATTTTTCAACTGCGATTATCGTACTCTTTTCTGAATGGAAGATTACGTGTCACACGTGACGGAGCATTTACAAGTGGTTATGAACAGCAGAATGCCCTCACAGGAATTGCTGGTGACTGGACTGTGGAGTACCTGCTCACCCCTGACGGAAAATTAAAAGCCAAGATGTATAACAAAACCAACTACTACTTGCAAGAGGCTAATACGACAGCAGGGTTTAGTATTCAATACACCGAAAATTTTGATGGACTCAAAGACCTGATGCAACGCAATAGAAAAAAAAATAAGCAAGCAGCGGACGATAAAGAAGATAGCAGCACCTCAAAGAAAAATACAGAAGCCATACGAGAAGAAAATTAGAACCATGAAATTAAGAATAGGTCAAAAAGTTAGGTTTTTAAAAGGCACTGAAGAAGGTGTAATTTCTAAAATTGTCAATGACAATATTATAGAAGTAGAGATTGAAGATGGCTTTAATATTCCTGTTTTAAAAAAGGAAGTAGTGGTCATAGCCAAAGAAGAAAGCAATGCGTTTATAAGTCCGGAAGAAGGAATAGAAAGTGAAATCAAAAAACCTACCCAATCACTAAATGATACTAAGGGGATATTTTTAGCTTTCACAGAAATAAATGACCAAGAACTCTCTGTCCACTTTATCAATAACACTACTTATGAGCTACTCTTTAGTTTTGCCAAAACAAAAAGTGAGAAACATGAAGGTATTGCGGCTGGGTTAATTGAAAAAGAAAGTGCCAAAAAAATTACTTCATTGTCGAGAAGAAAATTTGAAGACTGGTCCAGTAGTAATATTCAAATCATATTTTTTAAAAATGGCTCCTTCGATTTTAAAGAACCTTTTCAAAAAAAATTAAAACTAAGGGCAGCAAGTATCTTCAAGAAAAAAACAACTGCACCAATTCTTAACAAGTCAGTTTACCTTTATCAGGTAGCTATTACTAACCAAAATGTCAGTATTGACCCACAAAAATTAAAAGAAAGCCTGTATGAAAGCAAAGAGATTGAGGATAATTATGTACAAGAATCACAAAAAACGGTGAATACCATAATTGATTTGCACATTGATAAAATACTAAAAGAATATAATCATCTATCAAATAGTGACATACTAGAATTGCAGATAAATACTTTAGAAAAAGCCCTAAACAATGCAATATCTGCAGGATTAGATGAATTTACCATCATTCATGGCGTTGGAGAAGGTATATTAAAAAACGCAATTCACAAAATACTTCGTGAAATCCAGAATATAGAATTCGCTGAAAACCATAATCTTGAAAAATTTGGCAAAGGTGCTACACTTGTAAGAATTCAATAATATTTGAACTAAATAAAAAAAAATACCGCGTTACATTGCGAAGGTATTTATAATACACCATGTGTAATCATTTTTAAACTTACTACTATGAATTTTTCAGAATTTATTCAAAACTTTGCAGAAGAGATTGGAGGACAGTACTCCGAATATGACGAATCTAAATCCGTTTTAATTATACCAATCGATGATTTTCGGTTTCAAACTGTTGTAGGAGAAATACGTCTCTTAAAACATTATGATAAAACTGCCATTGAGTTTTCTTCGAAAGTATGTCCAGCTACAGAAGACATAGACCTAGAACTTTTGTTAAGAGAGAATACAAAATTCTGTCATGCCAAATTTTCAATTGTTGATGGATTTGTAAGGGTAGAAGCCTCTATATTTATTGAAACAGTGAGTGAAGAACTTTTGAAAGAAATCATCATGGAAGTAGCTAAAATGGCAGATGAGTGGGAATACAAATTAACAGGAATGGATGTTTACTAGTTTTGTAAAAGCCTGTAAGTAAAGAAATAGATTACCAGCTAGTAAAAAGCTTTTCTAATCAAGTAGTTGATGGGAAAAGCTTTTTTATTGTACTAAAAAGTCTCAGTCAATATGTGTAAATTTGCAATACAAGCCGTCTTACCGCGCTAACTTTGGTTGGTGAGGAAAGTCCGGGCAACATAGAGTACCGCACTTCTCAAAAGGAAGGGTTCAATCGTTAAGGATTGAAGACAGATAGGGCCACAGAAAATATACCGCTCCGATTTATCAGAGTAAGGGTGAAAAGGTGGGGTAAGAGCCTACCGCTTTGATGGTGACATCAAGGGCATGGTAAACCTTGCGGGTTGAAAGATCAAATAGGTTTTGCTTAGAGTTACTCGCTCTAGTCTGCCTCCGGGCAGAAAGCAAGATTGGGTAGATCGCTTAGATAAATGGTAAGAATTCGTTTCGGCGGATACAAAACCCGGCTTATAGGCTTGTACTTTACATAGTGCCTATGTTGGCTTTTATTTGAGATTTAGTAACGCAAATTTAAGGTAGCAAACAGCAGGATTATATAGTATTGGAAAGTAGAAATAATGCACGAAAGGATACCATAGTTTTTTATTATGGTTGAAATTATTATGGGTTTTCTAACTTACGGAATCTTTCACTAATCTAAGAGAAACCAAAAGCACATAGGTAAAACTAATTTTAAAACGAATAAAATTAATTCAATGGCAAAAATTTTAATCATAGACGATGAACAAAGTATTAGGACTACACTAAAAGAAATTTTAGAGTATGAAAAATATGATATCGACGAAGCAAAAGATGGTGAAGAAGGGCTGATGCTCATCAAAAAAAATGATTATGATATTGCACTATGCGATATCAAAATGCCCAAAATGGATGGTGTTGAGTTGTTAGAAAAAGCCATGGAACTTGGCAAAGATATCCAATTCATTATGATTTCTGCCCATGGCACCATTGAGACTGCTGTTGAAGCGACAAAAAAAGGCGCTTATGATTTCATTCAGAAGCCACCAGATTTGAATCGCATGTTATTAACCATCAGAAATGCGCTGGATAAAACAGAACTTGTCACCGAAACAAAAGTATTGCGCAAAAAGATATCGAAAGCCATAGACATTGTAGGCGAATCAAAAGCCATCGTAGAGGTAAAAGAAATGATAGAAAAAGTAGCGCCAACAGATGCAAGAGTGCTAATCACTGGACCAAACGGTACTGGTAAAGAATTAGTAGCGAGGTGGCTGCATGTAAAAAGTGATAGATCCAAAGCGCCTATGATTGAAGTTAATTGTGCTGCTATTCCCTCGGAATTAATTGAAAGTGAGCTTTTCGGTCATGAAAAAGGAGCATTTACCTCTGCTATCAAACAACGAATCGGAAAGTTTGAGCAGGCTAATGGCGGTACTTTATTTTTGGATGAGATTGGGGACATGAGTCTTTCGGCACAAGCAAAGGTACTGCGAGCATTGCAAGAAAATAAAATCACAAGAGTAGGCGGTGACAAAGAGAAAAAGGTGAATGTGAGGATATTGGCTGCTACAAATAAAGACCTAAAGAAAGAGATAGAAGAGAAAAAATTCAGAGAAGATTTATACCATAGGCTCAGCGTCATCTTGATAAAAGTACCATCGTTGAAAGACAGAATAGAAGATATTCCATTACTAGTCGATAAATTTTTGGAGGACATCGCAGGGGAATATGGCACCAAGAAAAAATCCATCTCAAGTGCTGGTATAAAATTACTTCAAAAATCAAGTTGGAGTGGAAATATCAGAGAACTAAGGAATGTCATTGAGCGACTGATTATCATGGGCGGTGCAGAAATTTCTGAAGCTGATGTGAAAAAATATACAGATATTAGTTAATTGGACTTTATAATTAAGTGAAGAAATCACACTGCTGGTGTTTTCACCAATAAATAAAACCACTCTAGATAGTTAGGTTTCGGTTTGTGGAGACACAAACCAAGGAATCGGATAGCGCACGGATTTGCCAAAACATGTCCGGCACTATTCAATTAAAATCACTTGCAATCTAACGGCGTATTCCTTGAAACCAGTTTTATGAATGCTTGGATAAGGAGTTACCTCTAGCAGAGAGAATAACCTATTCTTGAAAATTTTAGATTTCAAATTCTCTGCACCAGGTTTCAAGCTAAGATTAAAACTTCTAATAACTTCATCCCCTTTCAATATATTAATGCCCACTGTCACCTGCCCAGCCCAAATACACTGCGTTCCACTGGGACAACGAGAGTCCTCCAACAGTTCGGTGAATTGAATACTGAAATCCGTTCCTTTGATTGCTTTTAACGCTCCTAATTTTAAGAATTCTGCTGATTGCGCATTGGTGCTAAAAGAAGCAACAAGGAAAACCATCATTAGTAATATTGGTAGTAGTTTTTTCATGTAGTTAAACTATTGTTCACAGATATAAATGCAAAAGTCGTACCGAAAATACGCCTTATATTCTCTACTTTTGTAAAAAAACAATACGCCGTGTATAAACTACTCATACGCCCACTATTTTTTCTCTTTGATCCGGAAAAAATCCATCATTTCACTTTTGACCTTTTAAAATTTTTATTCAAAATTCCATTCATCCCCAGCATTTTCAAAGGGTTATTTGACAAGAAAAACAAGACGCTAGAACGAACAGTATTTGGATTAACTTTTAAAAACCCAGTTGGATTGGCAGCGGGGTTTGACAAAGATGCCAAACTGGTCGA
Organism: uncultured Roseivirgaceae bacterium; assembly: GCA_964424205.1. GTDB lineage: Bacteria > Bacteroidota > Bacteroidia > Cytophagales > Cyclobacteriaceae > CAYRIF01. The sequence continues at coordinate 21,979 of CAYRIF010000013.1, forward strand.
TGAACTGGAAGGCATCGGTTTTGGATTTATAGAAATAGGAACGTTAACACCGAAACCGCAAGCTGGAAATCCTACACCTAGGCTTTTCAGACTACCCACGGACAAAGCCTTAATTAATAGAATGGGTTTTAATAATGGTGGTGTTATTGCAGCAGCAGAGCGGTTAAAAAAACGAAAAGGAAATGTATTAATCGGTGGAAATATTGGCAAAAATAAACTGACGCCAAACGAAGATGCCATTTCTGATTACTTGATTTGCCATGATGCTTTATATGGGGTGGTCGATTATTTTGTAGTAAATGTCAGCTCACCAAATACGCCTAACCTAAGGGCATTACAAGAGAAAAAACCCTTGACGGCTCTTTTAAAAAGTATCAAAGAACGGAATGAGGCAATGCCTCAGCAAAAACCAATTTTACTAAAAATAGCACCAGACTTGACCAACGAACAATTAGATGACATTATAGAAATCGTACAAACGGTGGGTATCGATGGTATCATTGCTGCCAATACGACAATCTCTCGTAAAAATCTAAAAACACCATATGCGACGGTCACGAACATTGGCAACGGTGGGTTAAGTGGCAAACCAGTAACCCACCGTTCTACAGAAGTGATTCGATACATCAGTGGAAAATCAGACATTCCTATCATCGCAGTTGGCGGTATATTCTCAGGAGCAGATGCCTTAGAAAAACTCAATGCAGGTGCTTCGCTAGTGCAAGTTTTTACTGGTTTTATTTATGAAGGACCTAGTATTGTACGGGAGATTAATCGGGTTATTTTGGAGGGGTAGTGTTTGTCGTTTCTAAAAGACAAACCACGACCAAACTTAACCATAATTATTTAACAACACTTATTTGGTATCTTGTTTTTTTATCATAGTTTTGTAACCATTGTATAAGGTTGTATAATATGGCTTCAAAAGAGTATTATTCGCTAGCGGAAGCAGAAGTACTAGGAAAGAGTAAAGAAACCCTCAGAAGGTGGGACAAAGATGGTAAACTTTCTGCTGTTCGTGAGCCTATTAGCAACTATCGAATATATAAAAAGGAACAGTTGAATATATTTCTAGATTTGCTCTCAAATGAGATTGATGACGTTATAGATAATTATGTAAAACCAAATGTCAAATATACTGTTTTGGAGCTTTTTGCTGGGGCTGGAGGGTTGGCTATTGGGTTGGAAAAAGCAGGGATTAAATGTGTTGCTTTAAATGAAATTGATA
>CAYRIF010000014.1:0-22756 GCA_964424205.1 uncultured Roseivirgaceae bacterium
AAATTAGGTTTGTCATTATTCAATGGCTACCTGAAAGCTGATCATATCAGTTGGAATACGTATCATGAAGCCCAAGACTTGGTGCAACAGGCTGAAAATTACAAAACCATATTGGGGTATTACCCCAAAATAATAATGGCAGACAAGCTATATGCCACCAATGCCAATAGAAAATGGTGTCCGTTTAACCGTTACGCCAAAAGGAAAACAAGCAAAGAATATGGAAGAAGAAATCATATAGAGGGCAAAATAGGAAATGCTAAACAAGCCTACAACCTAAATCAACTAAAAACCAAATTGAAGCAAACCGCCGAATCTTGGATTGCAGGTACTATCTTTGCAATGAACTTAGAGCAGTTTTTCCTCAATCTTGGCGTGACTTTTTGAGGAAGCAAAAATAACTAACAAAACCTGTCCACTGCGGTTTAATCACTTGGATAAATTTTCTAAACGGTTTTGTCTTCTTCTAAGCCACTCCAATAAGCATTTCTCTATCCTGTTTTTGTCTAGGAGTCAGTTTAGCATGGAATTTTAAAAATGGTCAGTCTTTGAACGACCAAGCTCAAATTTTCTAAAATACAATACATTTGTGGTGTCTTTGAGTTCACTACTTACCCATTCAGTCATGGCTTCCTCTGTAAATTGGCTTTCATGGCATCTTAGCGATGTAAATGCTTTTTTTTCATCTTCGGGGGTAAACGAAATAACAGTATTTAGATTATCAAGATGTACATAGCCCAAGCCCCATTCTACAGGAAATTTTTTGGTTTGCTCCTTTGTCCATCCAAAATAATATAAATCGATTTGCTTCGTCCACTTTTCACGAAGTAAGATTTCTGTAGTGAGTAAACTAACAAGACGATGATCAGGATGACCCGTATCCCCATCTGGCCCAAAGGTCAAGATAACGTCAGGCTTAAGTTGAATAATTTTTTTCAGAATACGCTCTTTCAATTGACCTATTTCAGTATAGTAGTCATGATGTCCATTTAGACCGAGCCCATCTTTTGCCCCTAGAAAATGGGGAGGATTGATAGCCAATTTGGCACAAGCACATGCTGTTTCTTTTTTTCTCACGGCTACTAGAGAATCTCCTGCAGGAATACCTGAATGATCATTGATGCCATAGCGACCGTCAGTCGCTACTACAAGGTATACATCACTTAAAGAGGCATATTTAGCCAATACCGGACCAATAGAGGTTTCGTCATCGGGATGAGCAAAAATGGCCATAATAGTTTTCGGAGCTACTACCTTAGAACTGATGATAGAATCTGAAAGAGCTTTTTCTTTTTTATCTGCGGCATTGTAGTTAGGAAAAGCATCCTCCCATAGCGATAATGTATAGTTCTGTGCATTCAAACTAAAGAAAATAAACAATAGAATAATTAATAGTCTCATAAATTATTATTTTTTGATGAAGTAATTAATATCCAATCATTATTACTAGGGAGGGTTGAATTTTAGTAATTCAGAATTTTGAGAAACCACTAAATACTTGCTTAGACTCCTATTTCAACAATTGTATCAACAAAAGTATAATTTTTTTTAAAACCCCCAAGGCACTTCCAAAAATCATCCAGTATGAGAAATAATATGTCAGGTTTATAGTCGGGTTTGTTTTTATCCCCTTCAGTTACTTATTTATGACTTTTTGGTCACTGTCATAATCAACATTAATGGCGTTTCAATTTTCATAGGATTTACCTTCAAATTCTATTTGTACGATGTATATATTCTCTTTGCTGCTACGAGATAATGTCATAAAAGTCAAATAATTATATAAATATTTGCTTCTATTGCATTTCCCTTACAGGGCACTTTGACGGCATAATTTCTTGTTAAAAATGGCAAAAACCCTTAATGCCATTTGTTTTTAATACAGATTAAAACCACATTGTATAACGTTTAACTTAAAACACTTACTATTATGACAGATACAACAAACAAACCCAACACACCATTTTGGCTAATTGGTGTCGTAGCCCTTATTTGGAATTTGATGGGCGTATTTGCCTACATCAGCCAAGTAACCATGACCGAAGAAGCATTGGTCGCTTTGCCAGAAGCTGAAAGAGCCATGTATCAAAATGTGCCTGCTTGGGCTACTGCTGCATTTGCCATCGCCGTATTTGCTGGTGTCCTAGGTTGTATTTTATTATTACTTAGAAAAAAGATGGCAACTACTATATTATTAATTTCATTGGGTGCTATTCTTGTACAAATGCTTTACAATTTCTTCATATATTTAGGTAAAGCCACGGAAGTATATGGGCCAGGGAGTATGATTATGCCTGTGATGGTTATCATCATCGGATTCTTTTTAGTGTGGTATGCTAGAAAATGTAATGCCAAAGGATGGTTATTATGAAAATTTATACATAAAAAGCAAAACTGACAGCTTCGGTTTTTTCATCACCTTAGATCTCGTTGAAGTAGACATGGAATCATTCTCCAAACCTTACACCAAAGATTGATTGCCTATAAAACAGTATGTGACATCCTAATTATTTAGTAAATTTGTAATTCACTAAATCAAAAGCATGCCGAAAATATTGGTTAGATTTTTTCTTGTCATCCCGCTATTTCTTTTTGTAGGATGCTTTGAAGTAATTGAAGAAGTCACCTTAAATAAAGATGGTTCTGGAAAAGTTTCACTTACCATTAATTTAAGCAGAAGTAAAACCAAGCTGAATTCCATCATGCTGCTAGATAGCGTAAATGATTACAAGGTTCCCACAAAACCAGAGATTGAAAAACATTTTACTGACGTTGCTAACACCATTAAAAATATCGAAGGCATTTCGAATGTAAAAAATGCCATCAACTTCAAGGAGTATATTTTCAATATCTCATGCGACTTCGCTTCAGTAGAAGCATTGAATGCGGTGATTTCGAATTTCAGCACCAAAGAAGATGCTAAAAAGATAAGTATCAACAAGCATTTTATTTATGATAAAACTAAAAGTTTATTCACGAGAAGTTACCACTATGATTTAGCCAAGGAGTTTAACAAAACAAATATGGAAGATCGTAAAATATTTAAAACAGCCACCTATACAACCATCTATCATTTCGAAAAACCAATTATAAGTGCCAATAACAAAGCGGCAAAAATAGCAGGAAACAAAAAGGCAATCATGCTACGCGTAAATGCACAAGACATTATTTCCAACAAAAATACAATCAAAAATAAGATTCAGTTACAAAAATAAAATACCTGTTTGACTGATTACAAAATCAATACACATGAAAAAAATTATTCTATTAGTATTATTATGCATTCCTATCATAGGGGTTTCTCAAAGTCTGGAAAGTAAAATACCCAGCAATGCACAAGCTGTGGTAGCCATTAACGGAGATAGGATGCTGGAACTATTCAGCATTGAACAGTTTAACAACCTAAGTTTTAGCAAAGAAATCTTCAAAGAAATAGCGAAAAATGATGTCAGCATTACTAGTGTTGAAGATTTTGGGTTCAACCTAAACTCCAAGGCATATGCCTTTTATGAAATGACAGATAGTATTAACTATTTTAATGCGCTAGTAAAACTAAGTGACAAAAAAGCTTTCGAAAAATTAATTCCGGAATACAAAAGACAGAACATTGTCAGGGCAAATGGTTTAAACATTTTATCTGAATACAGCACCATCACTATTTGGAATGACAACATGCTTTTAACCTGTCACGGAGAAAATGCGTATCAATATTTTGAAACCAACAAAGAACGATTCTTGTTACAAGCTGATAGCGCAGATCAAGATATTTATGATATCAAAGAAAGACTTGGTAAAACATGGGTGGAAAACTATGCCTACAAGGTTTTTAATAATAATCCGACAAAATCTATTTTCCAAAATAAAAGTTATCAGGCTGGCAAAGGAAAAAATGCCGCTTACTATTTTTGGATTAATAATTACGGTGCATTAATGACCCAATATATGAGCGCAATTTCCGCTGTGTTTTCGCAAAATCTCTTAGGAATGCAGCCAAACAAAAGCATCTATGGCATTGAAGCTGTTTGGGGTAATCTCTATTTCGATAATGATGCGGTCAGAGTCACTACCGATATGGAGATAAGCAAAGACTGGATAAAATCTTATAAAAAGATGTACAAATCGAAAATTGGCAGTGAATTCCTTAACTACTTTGACCAAAATAATGCACTCGCTTATTGGAGCATTTCTGCAAATACGCAAGCCATTTTAGAAGAGTATCCTTCCTTCATCTCTAAATTATACGGAGGCATGCTACCGCAGTACCAAGAAGAAACGACCCTGGCGACAGACCTATTCTCCATTCTGTTGGATGAAGAAGCCATCGGCAATGTTCTGACCGGCAATATGCTTTTTGTATTCAACGGAGTAAGTGAGAAAACAGTACCATACACCACCTACGAATATGATGACGACTACAACAGAACTGAAGTAACCAAAACTAAAAGTGAACCTATGCCTGATTTCACGATCATGATAGGTTCTGAAAATAAAAAATTATTAAACAAGTTTGTACGCCTTGCTGCTAAATATGAATTGGTCAATCAGAAGGTAAATTACTATAAAATCAAGGAAAATAATGATCTGCCCTTCGGGTTATTTTTTGTAATCAAAGAGGGTGTCGTTTTCTTGACCAATTCTGAAAAACAAATTTCAGATATCGCTAATAATAAAATTACGGCAAATACTGGGAAACACAAATCTTTGATTCGGAAAAATGCGTCTGTATTCTATGCTAATGGGAAAAGTATTTTGGGAGAGGTGCCTGAAACATTGCTCACTGGTGGCATCGAAAAAGCGTATTTTAATTATGCCAAGGAGCATTTAAGTGAAATCACTTTGACAACTTCAAGGTTAAAGAGAAATAAAATGCAGGTAGCATTTAAAATAAACACCCCACAACAAAAGGGCAACTCATTAAATTATTTGATGCACTTCTTTGAGGATTTGATAGCTATTGATAAAAATCAAAATAAGCGTTATGTTGCTCCCGTAGAAGAAGTAAAAGAGGGCAATAAATCCGAGAAAGTTTATGATGACGCGGAGGCAGTTGTAGGGGAGGCTAAAAATGCTGTAAATGAGGTGGACATTGAAGAGGTCGTAGAAGAAAATGATGATACGCTAGAAGATATTCCGTTTTCAGTAATAGAAGATGCCCCTGTTTACCCTGGTTGTAAAGGCAGTAATGTCGAGTTAAAAAAATGTTTGCAAGAAGCAATTCAAAAGCATGTTGCAAGCAATTTCAACACAGGGTTGGCAAATGAATTAGGGCTATCGCCAGGTAAAATAAAAGTTTATGTAGTCTTTAAAATAGATAAAAAAGGTAATGTCGTTGATATTAGGGCTAGAGGACCACATAAATGGTTAGAAGAGGAAGCTATTAGAGTTGTCAAACTTTTACCGCAGATGTTACCTGGAAAACTACGTGGAAAACCCGTTGGTGTAAATTATACCTTGCCTATATCCCTTGTGGTAGCCGAATCAAAAGTAAAAGAAGCAACAGAACCTATTCAAGAAGTAGAAGAAGAGGAAGTAATTGAAGGAAACTAGTCACATGCGAAAAAGACTTGTTTATATTCTTTTAGGGATTACTGCAATACTGTTAGCCACTTATTTTATAAGGTATAAACAAGCTTCAAATTTTACCGACCGCATACCAGCCACTGCTACAGCGGTGATCAATATTAACACCCGGCAGTTAGAGCATCATCTCCTCATTGACCTATTGACACACCCGTCATCCTATATAGATTTTATACCTAGTATAGCAGAGGATAGCGTTGAGGAAGAATCGTTCTCCCTTACAAAAGGAATTTCCATTCCAAAAAACATACTACTATATACAGAGAATGATGCTTTAGAAGACACGTGGCTCACAAGTGTATTTGAAATAGATGATGTAGAGGAATTATCTGCCTATTTGCTATCTGAAAAATTCATTAAACAGCAGCACGGTGCGATTGATGTATTCAAAAAAGGGAATATTTCATTTGCCATAAAAAGCAAAAAACTCATCATCTCATTGAATTATAAAAGCGAAAAAGATATGCTTGGAAAATTAGAGGCTATTTTCAACGAGACAAACTTTTTATTGACCACTGCTCCCCTGCTGAAAACCATTGTTAATAGCAAGAGTGATATTTGTTTTGCAAGCACCGAAAAAAATTTCCTAGAAGCAAATTTCAAAAAAGGGAAATTAGAGGTTTTGGGAATGTTAAATTCATATTCTGACCTATTCACCGCGAACAGTCAACCAAAATTTCCAGAAAATTCCATTGCATACATCTCAGGAAAGTTTAATAAAAAAAACTCCTATTTTCAAAAACTGTTAGGGTCGGATAACCAAAGGAAGTTTGAAGAATTTACGCACCTGTCCATCGATTCTATTATCAGCAAATGGGACGGAAATTTTAGCGTAAACCTAAAGTCAATTAACCACAAAATAGACTCCATCATCACCTATGACTATGATGATGATTTCAATAAGGTAGAAGTTATCTCTACACAACAGATTATTGTTCCAGATGTAAATATTAGCCTTGGAAAAATGCCAGATAATAGCTTGTTTCACTATTTTGAGCAAAAAAATGCTATAAAAATCATAGCTACTGATTCTATTTTTGCTGCTATCCCACTATATGGTTTTCTAGCCTCTGACAAAGATAAGATATTGGAGATTTACACCATCGCTACCAGTGAATATCAAAAGCGACAGTCCTCTAAACTTAGCGGGCATTTCAACTTAGCATCATATCTTCAAAATCCTTTGGATATGTCACTACTATCAGTAGATAGCACCTATAAAAACTTCATTAATGATATTTCAGTGGCGCTATCTAATGAGAATGAGTTTCATTTAGAAATCAATGCCATTGACAGTGAGCGTAGCTTTTTAGGGCAATTGATAAAATAAATATCACTCATTTAAGACGGCACATTTCACATGCCGTACCTACGGCACTGCCACATTCCAAAATTTTAGTGCTACAAACATAACGCTCCTAAGGAGTATGCTTATCCGTTTGAAAACTACACCTACCTTCTCCTTCGTCTTCCCCCTCCTCCTGATCTATTGTCTCTACCAGAGCCGCCCCTACGGTTTCCTTTGAAATTACCGCCTCTCTTTCCTTTAAATTTAGCGCCACCACGAGGACTACCCGAATCATCTCTATTTACGCGGATACTACGATCATCTATTTCAATGCCTTTAAATTTATCCTCTATGCCCTTGTCGTGATTGGTATCTACATCAAAGTAGGTGCAGTTTTTTTGGATAGAAAATCGTTCGAAAAACTTACGCTTCACGTTTGAAATATCTGATAGAAAATGGGTTAAATCCGATTCCGTCATGCCGTCGATAGTACCAACATTGATAAAATAACGATTAAAGCCACTACGTTCATTCCTCCCTCCTTTTGAATCCCTAGCTCCTGCACTTTCATTCAAATTGCCATCACCACCTGTTTGCACTCTTAAATGATCCAACTGTGTGGTAATCAATCTCTTCAGTAAATCATCTTTGGTAAGGTGTTCAAACTGACCATGTAAATCATTCAAAATGCTTTCTGCTTGGTCATCCACTTTGGTATTTACAATGATATCTGCCCAACTATTAATACGACTAGATTTTAGCTTATCGGTACTCGGCACTTCTATTGCTTCAAATTGCACCTTTAATTTCCGCTCTAGTAATTTTATTTTTCCTGCTTCTCGTGGGTTGATAAAAACCAAGGAAATTCCTTTGCGACCAGCACGTCCTGTTCGCCCACTTCGGTGCGTATAACTCTCCAATTGATCAGGCAAGGTATGGTGAATCACATGTGTCAAATCATTCACGTCGATTCCCCTTGCTGCCACATCCGTTGCAATTAACAATTGCATGGACCGAGTTTTGAATCGTTTCATTGCTGCATTTCTCTGCGCTTGCGAAAGGTCACCGTGCAGTGCCTCTGTACTGTATCCCATATTCGCAAGGTCATCAGCAATCTGCTGGGTTTCACGTTTGGTACGGCAAAACATAATGGCACGCATGTCAGGCTGCATGTCTAAAAACCTTCTTAGTCCAGGGATTTTATTAGAAGTTTTTGTAATCACATATTTATGCGATATATCCTTGTTTGTTTTTTCCTTCGAAATAATAGACACCTCTAACGGTTCGTCCATGTATTTTTTGACAATTCTTCGTATTTCCGAAGGCATGGTTGCAGAAAATAACCACGTTACCCTATTCTCTTTGGTAAAAGAAAGTATTTTATCAATGTCTTCTTTGAAACCCATATTGAGCATTTCATCTGCCTCATCTAGCACCACATATTTTACATTGTCCAGCTTGACCGCTTTCCTTTTGATTAAATCCAACAATCTACCAGGTGTTGCCACAAGAATCTGCGTTGGTTTTTTAAGTGCTTTTATTTGATTTACAATGGCGGCACCTCCATACACTACCTCTATGTTAAGTGCTCGATTAGTTTTAGCAAATGAAACCAATTGCTGTGCCGTTTGTTGTCCCAATTCGCGAGTAGGCGCCATGATAAGTGCCTGTGTTGCCCTATTACTTGAATCAACCAAGTCAATCAATGGCAGTCCAAACGCAGCGGTTTTCCCTGTTCCCGTTTGTGCTAAGCCGATAAAATCTGTCGGATCATTGTCCAGTAACATAGGAATGGCTTGTTCCTGAATAGGCGTTGGATTTTCGAATCCAAGTTTGTCCACAATATTGATTAGTGAATCAGAAAGTCCTAGTTTGCTAAAATTACTCAATGTGCTATTTGTTAAATGAGGCGCAAAGGTAATCAAATCTCTTCTATAAATGTATTACAAAAGAAAAAAACGAAAAGACAATTGTCAGCTCGTTGAATTTACAGGTTAACTCACCTAGTTGAGTTATATTTATACAGCACAAATAAGAACATATGCAAACCTTTGCTATTTGCTAAATTTTCAATGTACAAATGATTCAATGCTATAATGGCTATATTCAATCATTAAAAAATAGGTCATTTTCTTATTTTTGAGGCTTAGGAAGCTAAAAAAGTAACAAAAAGCAGTATTACCTAGCACTTAACCACGCACCTATATTTTTTTAACCTGAACAGCATTCATACCTTTCATCCCTCGTTCTAGTTCAAAGCTTACTTTGTCATTCTCTTCGATATCATCAATTAGACCACTTACATGCACAAAATATTTTTCTTGCGTAATACTGTCAATGATGAAACCAAATCCCTTTGAATCATCAAAATATGATACTTTTCCTTCTTTATTTGAAGTAGTTAGACTTGGGTCTGCTTTTGGAATACCGAGTTCTATGCTACTCGCTTTTATCTCTTTCTTTTTCTTTGTTGGATCTGGCGGCATATCTGTGAAGTTTCCATCTTCATCCAAATACATAATCATATCGTCAAGTGAACCACTGGAAGCATTGGCACGCCTCTCCTCTTTTTTGGCCTGCTTATCTTGACGTTTTTTTAATCGTTTTTTCTCTTTTTCTTTTTTATTATAGGTCTGTTGTGACTTTGCCATTCTTTACTTTAATAGTGTTTATTGTTCTAATTCTCCTACAAATATAGGCTTTCTATTTAAATTTTAAACGATAGTCTTTGATTTTATTGTTACAGGTATCAACTAGCCTTTATCACAAATGTAATTCTTCCTGTCGAAATAGCTGCTGATTTCCCACCTGCAGTCCTCGTAAAAGTTAGCCTTTCAACCTCTCTCTTGTAGATACGCTCAACCGCAGGACTTACTGTTTTTTCGATGGTTCGTACCGAAACAACTTCTCCTTGATCATCCACTTTTATTTCAAAAACTATTCTTCCGCTTTCATCAGAGGTATCTTTAGGACGTGGTAATCTATCCCATTTCCATCCAGCGAGGTCTAATGATGAGCCGCCTTTTCCGCCACTTCCATACAACGTTTTAGAGTCCAGTGACCCTTTTGGATTACCCTTGTCTCCTGCTTTATTATCATCTCCCTCCCCACTTTTCGAAGGGTTGCTGTTTGATTTCCCTGTTCCCGGATAGGTACTCTTTACTTTAGGTTTCGGCTTCGGCTTTTCAACAGGTTTCTTGACTTCCTTCTTAGGCATTGGTTTTTTTGGCGTTGGTTTTGGCTTCTTTTCAGGTTTTTTCTCTACGACTGGACTTTCAATCGGCTGGGTCACTGCTTCAACTGGTGTTTCCTCGACAACATCTTCTACAACCTCCTCTGGCTCAGCAGCAGGTTCCGTGTCCTCTTCCTCCATTTCTTCTGCCTCCACAGGTGGTGTTTTAGGTTGCACATCACCACTCCCTACCGCTGTTGTACCAAAATTCATTTCAATACCATATTCAGGTATTGGTGGATCAGGCGCACTCCAAGCTAGCAAGAAAAACATAATCAATAAAAGGATAGCATGTATCCCTACTGAAATAAAGATTCCCTTTCTCATGTTTTTATTTTCTTGCTCGGTGCTCATCTTAGTTGGGTAAGGTGGCTACTGAAACTTTAGCTTTGAGTGAAGCTGCAATACCTGCCACTTTCACTAAATGCGCTGTGGGTACCGTTTTATCAATATGCAATACCACAACACCTTCTTCTGTATTGGCGAGTGCCGATGTCAAAAGTGCCTCTACTCCTTCTTCAGTGGTTTCTTTGTCATTTACGTAATACTCCAAATCCTTGGATATGGAAACCGTTACTTTTTGCATCACAATTGAAGAACTCTTGCTGGAAGGTAAATTAACAGACAGCCCAGAAGGTGTGATAAAAGAGGAGGTCAACATGAAAAATATCAATAGCAGAAAAACAATATCAGTCATCGATGACATGCTGAACGTCGCATCTACCTTATGTTTAGATTTTAATTCCATATTTATTTAGGTTCTTGTAATAGGTCAATAAAATCAATCGAAGAATACTCCATGCTATGGATTACTTTTTGCATTCTAGCAATCAAATAGTTATATCCCAAATAGGCAATAATACCCACCACCAACCCGGCGGCAGTGGTAATCATTGCTACATAAATTCCCTCTGACAGTAGTTTCGGACTTACTGACCCTTCCTCTTGAGCAATGGACATAAATGCCTGTATCATCCCTATCACGGTACCCAAAAATCCTAACATCGGTGCTGCCCCAGCAATAGTTGCTAGCAGCGGTAGGTTTTTCTCCAATTTATTAATCTCAATTTTACCAACATTCTCAATAGAGGCCTCAATATTTTTTAGTGGGCTTCCTATTCTTGAAATTCCTTTTTCAATCATTTTCGCCACTGGTGAATTAACTTGCGAACACAATAACCTTGCGCTGCTAATATCTCCTGCCGTCACCAAACTTCTTATTTTCTCAGTAAACTGTGGTGGTGTTTTTGATGCCTTTCTGATAGTCATCACACGTTCCACAAAAATCACAATAGCAACAATAGATAAAATGAAAATTGGAATCATCATATAGCCACCTTCAAATACTAACTCGAGTACTGATACTGATTCGACAATCTTTTCTGTAGCCACCGAATCAATTGGTTGTGCTGTTGATATTTGTAATAATGTCATATACAATTCTAATTCTTAATGTTTAATTACCCATAAATTATCACCATAGACAGTTTTCAACCTATCCAGATTTCTAGCAGCGGCAGCAATAGATCCATAGTCAGCAACGGATAATCTGAAAAACTTATTGTCTCCTTCCGGAGAAATTAACTTAGTGTTCACCCCGCTTCTTGCAAGTTTCTTGCCATAATCATTTGCTAAGTCCACATCAATGAAACTTCCCGCTATTATATAAGCCCTACCTGTCCGTGACGTTACATTGGTAATTCTACCACGCTTACGATATGAATTAGTACTACTCGTTGCGGCAACGCGATCTTCAGTAGTTGATACTTCTTCGGTTGTCTTCTCCTCAATCACAGCATCTGCATCATAGGTGATATCTTCCACCTCATCACTTGTCGCATCATCTATCACCTCCTCAACGGCATCACTATCTGCAACAACGTCTTCTGTCTTATCCTTATGCGTATACCACCAAATGGCTGCAACTATAGCTACAGTCCCCAAAAACAAACCAATAATTAGTGGGGCATTGGATTTTTTCTGCGGTCTCCTTGGGTTTCTTTGTACAGGTGGTTTGGGAGTAGCTTCTGCCAATGGTTTCATGGTCACTTCCGGCAGTCCAAACCCACTGTTGTTCTCTATATTTTCAGCCATAATTACTTTATATTTATCAGGTTATTGTCTCTTTCAATTTATTTGGGCTAAAAATAACATAAATCTTTGATATTCAGTAATTAATTTAACCCATAACATACATTACAGTTTATCAAAAGCATAAGTAATTCCAGCCATTACCTGAATTCCTTTGGATGGATAATTGTAATACCGTTGATATTTCTTTGAGAAAATATTCTTAAAGGATAAAAACGCTGAGGTTTGTTTTGAAAATCTATAGTCAATTTTCAGATTCACATCTACAATATTATCTAGCGCTACTGTTTGATCATTTGTTGGGTTTAATGCCTTCATTCCCCCTACCAGATAAAAATCCGCATTCAATAATATCTTTTCATAAATATTAAAAGCACTCAACAGACTGAATTTATAGTCAGGTTTAAGCCATGCTTCTCTTATATTATTAGTGCCGTATGAAAAATAATCAAATCTAGCAACACCTCTAAAAAATCCTTTTTTATCAACACCTGCTTCTGCAAAAAAGTTGAATACCGACGTGTTTCCTGTATTATAAATTACATCAAACTTAGTAGTATCCTGTTTATTATTCACAAAGAAATACATGTTTTTATAATCTGCCAATGATATGCCAGACTTGATATTGATGGCTCGTAAAAGTGACCCTTCAATGCCCCCGTATAATTCTATCGGCTTGGTGGTATTAAATACAGGCACTTGCCCCCGCAAATAGGGGTTTTCATAGCTCAGAGAACGCAACGTATTTCGCTGCACGTCACCATCAATTCCGGCATAGACTAAAAACTCAGAAGTCAAGTCGTAACTTGCTTTTCCCGATAAGAAGAACCGCAAATCATCTTCCCCCTGAATGGTATCATTTTCATAGACCACATTGACGCCTACATCAAAATTGACATTGTCTTTTACAAAAGTAAACTTAGGTTTTATTCTGAAAAAATTTCTTTTGAGGCTTGTGATATCCGTTAATTTTCCCAAGTACAAATCACTTTTAAGATTAGCTCCTAGCTCCTCAGTGATGGTAAAATTTGATTTGAAATTTAAACCAAATTCAGATTCTTTGGCTTGAAAATTATCAGAAAAATAGCCAAATGATGGTTTAAACTTATAATACAAATCACTACCCGTATCTCTACTCTCCATGGAAACATTTATATTAAAGCTACTAAAAGAATGTTCTAAGGTGTCTTTTGAAACTTCAGCACCCTCTTTGTATCCATAAAAATGCTGTTTGTTTCGTTGGAAATTGACAGCACCCTTGAGGGCCACAGACTTGTAAAATATTTTTCCAGTTGCGCCCAAATAATTTTCGCTAGTCGCCGAGTTCTTTTTGTCCACCGGTCCACGTGCCGAGGAAAGGTGACGAAACTGTACCCCATAACTATGTTTTTTATTTCTCTTATTATTCAAGTATGCTTCAAAATAAGGTGTGCCATAATTTCCAAAACCTGCTTTCACATAATTGGCATAGAACTTATCCAATAGTGGTGGCTTGATGGTCAGCACCCTAATTTTTGGATTCAAATTACTCAGCGCATAATTGAATTCTTTGTAGTGAAATTTTTGTGCCGTTTTAGCCGTATCCAACGGTGCAGGCTTCACCTTTTCGTACAGTCGAGCAGCTTCATTCAATGTCAGCTTCTTATCTTTCTCTATTAATATTTCTACATCTTCAATTTCTCCTCCCTCGTGCTCCCAATCTTCCTGCGCTATCAGTTGATTTGTAAAAAACAAAAAAACAAGAAGCACTAAAAAACCAAATAACTTATTTGCATTTCGATATCCGCCATCAGAATCTCCTGAAAGAGACACTGAACGAAAACTTATATATTTTTTATCTTGCTTCATCTATTTACACTTAGATTTTATCAATTTATCGTTGTTGTTTTGTGCTTGCACCTGCACTATTTTAAGGCATTAACTACTTTAATAGCGTTCTTGTGCTTAACACGTTGTACTTCCCCATCTAATTAAACTCCTGAAAACTCGTGTCACTTTCAACTTGCTCGCCCCTCTGTTGTTCTACTTCTTGCAACGCCTTTAGCTTTATCAGTTTTGCTTTTGCTTTGCTCACTATTTCTTGGTCAGGAGAATTCTCAATAATAGAATTCAACGTACCCTCTGCCTGAAAATATTCTTTCAATGCCACATAATTATCTGATATTAACAGGAATGCTTTGCCTAACCATTTTTCATACGAACTGTAATTTGAACTCAAGTCAATCAATGTTTCGATAGAACGATTGTACGCTCCTTGTTTATAGAAAATATCACCCATCAGGTATTGTGCCTCTGCTCCATACTCATCTTTCGCGGCATTAGACGTAGTGATGAACTCATCGATGGCAGTGTCATAATCTTTCAGTGCATAAGCCGCTTTACCTTTATACAGCGTGGCTTTATTACTTGCATCGGCAGAGACGTTGCCTTTCTCCAAAATCAAATTAGCATACCTTGTCACCTCATTGTACTGCCTCAAGTGAAAATAAGATTCCATCAAACCAGACCACGCATTATATGATTGCTTCTTGCTACTTGCATTCGCCGCATTTTTCTTATAATAAACAACCGCCTTGTTATAGTTGCCTCCTTTGAATTCAAGCGATGCAATTCGCTGCGCTGCTTTTTTGACTCGACCCGTTTTATTATCGGATTCAACTTCGTAGTAAAAATCTAAAGCCGCTTTGTAATCATTCAGTCTGTAGTAAGATTCAGCAATAAAATACTTGGATTCATAGGCGTTAACACTATTGCCATTGCTTCGGATATATTTTCTAAATGAAGCAATTGCCTTTTCGTATTGTTGGTTGTTATAGAATGACTTAGCCGTTTCATACTCAATGTTATCCAGCGACTTATTATCAGGGTTTCCAGATTTAAATCTTGCCAAATACACATCAAATTCATCAGAACGATTTTCTAACGCCAATACTTCTTGCAGTGATGTAATCGCACTTTCGGCCGCGGTAGTGGTCGTATAGTTATCAATTATCTTTTTGTAATCATTGATAGACTTGCTATATTTTTTAAGGTTATAATTAGAGAACCCGCGTTTCAACAATGCATACGGCGTCAGGCTACTGTTGGCTTTATTTTCAATCAAATATGTAAACCCTTTTGCCGCAGCAGCATAATTACCTTTCTGAAAATCTAGTTCCGCTTTTTGGTATACTGCTTTATCATAATACCTGTCTTCAGGAAATCTATTGATGACAATTTCAAAATTTTTCTTGGCTTCACTTGAGTTATTTTTAATACCATATATAACTCCTTTTTGATAATGGGCATAGGCTCGATCCGGACTATTTTTATTGATGGCTTGATCATATTTTGCCAATGCATTGTTATAATCTTTGGTTACATAGTAGCAATCTGCCAAGCGTATCAAAGCATCATTAAAAAACTGATTGTCGATGGTTCTATTTCCATTGTCCAAAAAAGCCTTAAAATGCCCGAGCGCCTTGTTGTATTGCTTTGTGTTGTAAAAAGCGTAGCCAATGCCATACCTCGATTTCCAATACGTACTCCCTTGTCCGATTTGGTCAGCTTGAAATACAGCACTGTAGCTGCTGATAGCAGGTTCCCATTTTTTACCAATCGAGTAAGCTTCACCATTCCAGTAATTTGCTTTAATCACCAGGTCTATGTTTTCAGGGTATTGTAGTGATTTCTTAAACATATCTACCGCCGCCGCATATTTCCCAGCATTGAACTGCTCCGTTCCTCTGAAATAGGTGACTTTCTGATAGGTTTTTCTAGCCTGCGGACTCTTATTCTGAATGCTTTCCAAATGTTCAATTGCCATGCCGTAATCACTTGTGTTTAGGTAAGCCTCACTGATTAAATCATTCGCCTCATCTAGTTTTTTACTTGCAGGATATTTCTCAATCAGTTCATTTAATGCATCAATCGCTTCGTCATAATTACCGGCACTATAACTCAGTTTTGCATAGTTATAAATTGACTCCTCTTGAATTCCTCTATCGAAATCCATTTTTCTTGCGTTGTTAAAAGCAGTGAGTGCAAAACTCTCGTTTCCCTGTTTTAGATAAATATTTCCTAAATAATAAGCTGAAAATTGTCCGAGTTCATTTCTGTTGGAGGCTAGTTTTTTGAGATAAGTAGCAGCGTTATCATAATCACCAATTACATAAAGTGCGTAGCCCAACCGGTACTTTACATCATCTTTTGGCTTCGTTCTATTATTATCAACATAAGCCATGAAATATTCTGCCGCTTTGTCGAATTCTCCTTTTCTGAAATATGCATCTCCAATTAACAAATTAAAATCTGCCTTGTTCTTGATTTTTCTGCCACTCGCAATCACTTTTTCGCCATAGGCAAGCAAGTCATCATACTTTTCTTGCTTGAAATAAACATTCATAATCATATAGGGTACAATGCTTGCATAAGCTGGATCTTCCTCTGCTCGCAGCAAATCCGCCAATGCCTCATCATAATTACCATTTCTATACGCGATGAATCCTGCATAATAACTTGCCGCCGCTGTATATTGATTTTTTGTTTTTTTGACGATGTTAAAATAGCCTTGCGCCTTGTCAAATGATTTTTTAGTGAAGTGTGCATAGCCAAGTTTGAACCTTGTTTCTAACCTTTCTGTTTCGGTCAGTTGACTTACATCTGTCCGTTCCAAATAAACAATAACCGCCTGGTAATCTTTTTGGCTAAAATAAAAATTACCTAACTCGTAATAGGCGTACACGGCTTTTTGATGTCCCGGGTAGTCCTTTACAAATTTCTCAAGTAAATAATCTCCGTCATTATGAAAAAGCACCAACGCAGAATAGGCAATATAATACTCCGCATCAATCGCTTTAAGTGAATTTGGATCTCGGTTGATATACGCTTCAAAAGCAGTTCGTGCGGCACTGAACTGTGCCTTGTCAAATAGTTCTAGTCCTTCTCTAAAAAATCGGTCGTCATCGGTATCAATGATTGTATTTTGAGCATACAATGAAACTTGTGTCAATAAAAACAGGATAAATAGGGTCTTTTTCAAGTTCATTTGGGTTTGAATAATTTGATTAATAACTAACAATTAGTTCAATTATTGTGGAATAACACCACTCAAATGTCAAAAATCAAATTTAGTTTATTACAGTATTTTTTCAATGTAAAAGCTTAAATACAAGCTCTTTTAATATTTGTTCTTCATTAACCGTGCCAATTCCAACTCCTTTGGATTGTAAATCAGCAGTTTTTAGATAATGAATATTGGCTATGACTTTTCCCATTGGATAGTTACGCATGCCTAGTTTATAGTCTTTTACAAAAAATGGATTTACTTTTAAGACCGATGCTAGTCCAGCATCTGACTTATTTGGAGCATGGTGTGCCAATAATAATTTACTAAAAAAGGAAAACAGCATGGCTATCACAGTAATCAGCGGATTGTTTTTAGGGTTTGCTCCAAAATGGACAGCTATTTTATTTGCTTTCAGCACATCTTTCATAGTTAACGCCTTCTGTAACTCGAAAACATTATACTCTTTGCTAATGCCAATGTGTTTCTCCACCAACTCACCCGTTATTTCTGTCTTTTCAGGTAGGTTTATGAGCAATTTATCTATCTCATTGGTGATTCGTTCCAGGTTATTCCCTACCGAATCAGCAATCATATATGCCGCTTTGGTATTGATGGAATATCCCTTGCTTCTCACAAATCTCATTACCCAGTCAGGCACTTGATTGTCATATAGCTTTTTAGTAGTGACCGTTACTGTCTGTTTTTCAATCAATTTTGAAATTGCTTTCCGTTTGTCTAGTTTTTTATATTTGTAACACAAAACTAGGACAGTAGAGACCAAAGGGTTGTTCAAATATGCTTCTAATATTTTTTGCCCCGTCTCTTTGCCGAAATCCTGAATGTCTTGTGCCTCTTTTACAATCACTACTTGGCGGGCTGCCATCATCGGAAATCTTCTTGCATTGGTCATTACCGCATTCATCGCCACATCTTTGCCATACATAATCATCTGATTAAAACCTTTTTCGGCTTCAGTCAGCGCATTTTTCTCAATATAATTAGAGATTAAATCGATGTAGTAAGGTTCATCTCCTTGCAAAAAATATATAGGAGCATATTTACCACTTTTCAAATCAGCCAATACGTTTTCAGCAGTCTGCGCCATTCAATGTTATGATGATTAAATAAAATGCTAATATAATCTGCTTGGGTGATTTCTGGTAATTTAGTCAAGAGAGATTTGGAATATTTTTTTACCATACAAGAGATACTAACGGAATATAAGGCTTTCTCCCTTGCCTCTTATAGCTTGAAATTAGTTAGTGTGTATTTTTTACCATATAAGACATATAAGGGTTGTATAAGGTTTGCTCCCGCACCTATATTTCTTAAATGCCTTATGGTTTGGAGGAATGGCTTGAAAATTAGTTAGTATGTTTTTTACCATATAAGACATATAAGGGGATATAAGCTTTTCCCTTTACCTTATATATTTCTTGAATGCCGTATATGGCTAAAAATTACGCATCGGCAACCTCCTCAGCAGGTAACTTCACCACAAATGTAGTTCCCACGTTTACTTCGCTTAGTAAAGTTACTCTTCCTTTTAATTTGTCCACTGCATTTTTGAGAATGTATAATCCCAGTCCTGAACCGATACCTGAATCATTGGCTCGGTAGAACATATTGAATACATCTTTCTGTGCTTTTTGCTGAATTCCAATGCCATGATCTTCTACTTTTATCAGCAAGTCATTATTTGAATTTTTGGTTAATTCAATGCTCACATCACCCCTTTCCCCATACCTTGAATACTTAATTGCATTTTCAATTAGATTTTGTAAAATAGTAGTAATCAGACCTTTATCACTATTGTATTCATTGTTCACTTCAATATTAATATCGAAGTTAATAAATTGGAAATTTTTTAGATTTGTAAATGAATTAATACAACTATCCACAACCTCAGAAAAGTCAATCGGCACCCTCTTGATTTCCGTTTCCTTAATTTTAGTTAGTTGGATTAAGGTCAATATAATGTCATTCAATCTATTAATTTGACTGTCATAAAGCTCGAAATATTCTAAAGATTTTTCATCCTCAATTTCATTTTTAACAATATTATACAATCCCATGAGTGAAGCCACGGGTCCACGCAAATCATGGGATGCTTTGTACACAAAAGTATCTAACTCTTTGTTTTTATATCTTAAATTCTCCTCTGTCTCTTTTTGCTCTGAGATATCTCTAATAATATTGGAGTAATACTCTACTTCTCCGTTTGGAGATTTATGAGATATCACCACCTGAGACACTGGAATTAATTCCTTATCATACCGTTGTATTACATTCTCTCCGCTCCATATTCCTTTTTCTTTGACATGAGGGAATATTTCTTCTTCAAAAACGTTATGTGAGTGCTCAGACATTAATAATTTAGAAGGAAACCCATTGATGTCATCCTCAGGGCTGAATCCATAGAATTTTCTAGCCGCCTGATTCAAGTATATGAATTTGTGATTTTTGTCTAGCATGATTACAAGGTCAGTTGTTGTACTCATAATACTTGAAAACCTATCCTTCTCTGCCGTTGTCTCCCGGATATCCGTTATATCCTGAATTGTTCCATAATGGCTTAAATGATTTCCGTAAGCATCTTTCCGTACTTTTATGCTTACAAAAATATTCTTTACCTTGCCATCATTTCTTTGAATTCTATATTCAATAAAATCTAAATAATTATCCTCAACGCTATTAAAGGCTTTGTCCAATCCAATAAAATAGGTATGCATATCATCCGGATAAATCATACCAATATAGTCATCCACTTTGATATAGTCATCTTTTATAAGTGTACCAATCTCAGTGCCAAAAATCTCATCAAAATTACTACCCACTTTCATCATATCAGACTTCACATCTAACTCCCAAGTGGTAAGATTTGCAATGGAAATAGCATCAGAAAGCTGCTCTCTACTCTTATTTAACTCTTTTTCAATTTTATTGATCTCAGTGACGTCCTGCATGGTGCCATGAAGTCTCATTTTTCTTGATGCTCCAATGAACGCTGCCTTTGTAGTAGCATATATATACTGAAATTCACCATCAGGCTGTATGATGCGGTACTCAATAGTATCTACAAAATTCTCTGAGTTAGTTTCAGATATTCTTTTTCTAGTCTTTCTAAAAAATTCTAAATCATCAGGATGGATCAGTTTTTCGTACTCAGGTAATGAAATAATTCTATTCCCTGCCATACTTTTTGGAAATAGATTAAATGAACTCTTGCTAAAAATTAAGCAGTCCGACTCTTCAATATATTCCCAGGTAACACTATTGGTCATTGCCAATGCGTCCTCTAATTTTTTAATTTTGTTTTGATCTGCTTTCCTTGAACGTTTTTGATTTGTAACGTTTCTCCAAATAGTGAACAATAGTTCATTTTCCGCTTTAATGTATTGTGTAGTAGATATCTCTGCCCAAAAACTTGTATTGCTCGTTATAAACCGAAATGTTTGTGTAACCTCCGGATACGCAAATAACGCTGCTAAGAAATTCGCAAAAGAATATGATTCTCCTTTTTGATCTTCGATATGCAAGAAGGAAAGCGCTGTAATTGGCGCACTGAATTTATCCAACAGCAGCAAGTCAAAAGCAGCAGTATTCGCTTCAACAATGCCACCTTTATCAAAAATAAAAATTGAATCACTCGATTTCTCAAAAAAGAAAGACGGATCCATTAATAAGCCAGCGGTATGTGTGGTGGTTTGCATGTATTACAAAAATACCAATAACCTATAGCAAGAAACATTCAAAACGATAACATATCTAACACGTATTATATTTCATGCAATATCTTAAGCTTTAGCATGTGCCACTGCCTAAAAAGTGGGCATAAGAAAAAAAATACATATTGAGAGGCATAAACAGGATGTAATAAAAAACAGAATCTTGTTGTTTTTAAAAGAAATAATAATTTTTAATACTGTAAAGGAGGATTGTAATACATCGTTTTTAATTCAAAAATATTTTATACTTACAAAATATTAATATTTAAACTAAAAGACGTAAAATAAATGCTTTTCAATTCGCTAGCGTTTCTAGTATTTCTTCCCACTGTTTTTATCTTATATTGGTTTCTGCTGAAGGAAAATAAGGGGAGGAATGTATTATTATTACTCGCCAGTTATCTTTTTTATGGATGGTGGGATTGGCGCTTCTTATCACTAATAATTTTCAGCTCATTGGTTGATTTTCTAGTAGGAAAACACCTGGCTAATGAAAGAAACCCGCAACAAAGGAAACGATTATTATTCATAAGTATCTTTGTAAACCTAGGATTACTTGGCTTTTTCAAGTACTTCAATTTCTTTATCGATTCCTTTATCCGCTCATTTGATTTTTTGGGCGTGAACCTGAATATCAGCACTTTACACATCATTTTACCCGTTGGAATAAGCTTCTATACTTTCCAGACAATGAGCTATACCATTGATTTATATAAAAAGAAAATTGAGCCTTGCAATGATCCTTTGTCATTTTTTACATTTGTGGCATTTTTTCCACAACTTGTAGCTGGTCCAATCGAACGAGCATCACATTTGTTGCCACAGTTTTATAAAAAAAGAAGCTTTGACTATTCACAAGCCGTTTCTGGACTACGCCTGATCTTATGGGGCATGTTCAAAAAGGTCGTTATCGCTGACCGGTTGGCAGAGTACGTCAACATTATCTACAATAATCCTTCAGACCATACCGGATTTTCCGTTATCCTAGGCACCGTCTTTTTTGCTTTTCAGATTTATTGTGATTTTTCTGGTTATTCAGATATAGCCATTGGTACTGCACGTTTGTTTGGATTTGATTTGATGACCAATTTCAGAACGCCCTATTTCTCTAAAACAATTAAAGAATTCTGGGGTCGCTGGCACATTTCACTTTCAACATGGTTTCGTGATTATGTCTATATACCACTTGGCGGAAACAGGGCGTCCACGAGCAGATGGATTACCAACCTGATGATTACATTTGTAGTCTCCGGGTTTTGGCATGGTGCCAACTGGACGTTTGTAATTTGGGGTGCTATTCATGGCGTTGTCAATGGCATAGAGGCACTTAATACCAAGTTTCAATTCCTGAAATTCAAATTACCAACGGTATTACAAGTCATGCTCACCTTCTCCATTGTTTGTTTTGCCTGGATATTTTTTAGAGCCAACAGCTTCAGAGAAGCTATAATAATAATTCAAAATTCGTTAAACTTTTCAGAAGGTATGAATAGCATCAGGATAATTCCGGCATTTGATTTACTCATTCTATTGTTCTTAGTAGGGTTTCTTGGAACAATAGAGTTAGTTTCACAATCAGAAATCGCAGTTACAAAGTTGTTTAAATATCAAACGGTAAGATACGTGTCATACATCATATTAGTCTTGCTCATTACATTTTTTGGTGTATTCCAAAACAAACAAGACTTTATCTACTTTCAGTTTTAGATCATGGGAAAATTTGCCAAAAAAATTGTTGTTTTTATCATCCTCGTGTTACTGATAGCAAAGGGAGTGGATATGATAATCAC
>CAYRIF010000015.1:0-22364 GCA_964424205.1 uncultured Roseivirgaceae bacterium
CAGATTTTAAATTTATAACAATTCTTTGATTAATTCAATCATACAAACCTAAGGTGGCTATCGGGATCACATATACACCAAGCTAATTACATGAATATTCCGGGTTAGGAAGCTAAAAAAGTAACGAAACGCGTATTACCTAGAACTTAACCCATAATATCAACTATAAAAAGTATTTTGCGAGGACCTCCCCTACAAAATAGGCAAGAAAAGCTGCCAAACCGCCTAGCAATAGGGTTTCCATAATGCCTTTTAGTCTATTCTGTTGCGTCACAATACTTTTTAAATTACCAATAAATATCATGGCTATTCCCGTCGCAATGCAGGAAATAAGAAATAACTGTGACTCATCTATAGTAGTCCAAAGCGCCAGTACATAAGCTGTCAGTGGCACCAGACCCATAGAAAAGAAGGAGATAAATGTAGCCAAAGCAGTTTGTATGGGCATTTTAGAATCTTTGCTCATTTCTAACTCTTCCTTCATCATCGTATCTACCCAAACATCTTCATCGGAGGTAATCACATCTACAACCTGCTCTAATAACTCCCCCTTGAAACCTTTTGCAGCATAAATATCTCTTATTTCTTGCACTTCAACATCACGTAAGTGTTCAATCTCCCAGTACTCAATATCTCTGTGCTTTTCATAATTATCCCTTTCCGTTTTAGTAGCAAAGTAATTTCCAACAGACATAGAAAACCCATCAGCAAAAAGATTAGCAAAACCAAATATCAGCACCCAAGTTATGTCAGCGCCTGCCCCTGCAGCACCAGCTACCACCGCAAATGTAGTCACCGCACCATCAATACCGCCATACACGAATTCACCAATGTATTCTTTGTTAAAAAGCCATATTTTATCTCCTGAATGAAGTTTCTCTTCCATCATTGTTATTTTTTAATACTATTAAAATCCCAAGTTCGCATTTTATCGTAATAAATAAAACCTTTTCGGATAGTTAGTGGGGAAGAAATATTATTACTATATAGCTGACCTGTTCCCAGTCCTTGCGGCATTGCAATGTCATAACTAGCAGTAAATTGGCTCACTGCATTTAATCCAATATTAGATTCTAGTGCGGATGTAATCCACCAATCAATATTCAGAGATTCGGCAATATCAATCCATTCCGCTGTTTTAGCAAAGCCACCTAGTAACGTTGGTTTCAGAATTATATATTGCGGTTTAATTTGTTCTAAGAGTTGAATTTTTTTCTTTTTTGTAAAGATACCTATTAACTCTTCGTCTAAGGCAATAGGAATTGGTGATCTTGCACATAATGCTGTCATTGCGTCTATTTGACCTTGTATAATGGGTTGTTCAATGGAATGTATATCATATTGAAAAAGTATTTGTATTTTTTTCTCTGCCTCCTCAGGTAAAAATGCACCGTTGGCATCTACTCTCAAAGTTATTTCTTCTTTTGAATATTTTGACCGTATATAGGCAAGTAGTTTGCACTCTGTTTCAAAATCAATTGCTCCAATTTTTAGTTTAATACAACTATAACCTTGTTCCAATTTCTCTTCAATCTGCCTAAGCATGAACTCCTTATCGCCCATCCAAATCAAGCCATTGATTGGCAAGCCAATTTTGCTTTTAGAAAAATTATTTTCAAATATCTTCTTTCTTCCTCCTAGCAATAAGTCTAACAGGGCAGTCTCTATTCCAAATTGTATGGCTGGAAAGTTATCAGAAATAAGGGTAGCTACTATATCAAAAATCTCTTCTTGGGAATTTGGCCTTGGAAGATTTGCAATTTTTATACCTATTTTCTTCAGTTGCGCTTCAAAATCATCGCTGTCATCAATGCTCAACCCCTTCAATGGACCACACTCCCCTACTCCAATAATTCCCTTTTCATCTTCAAAAAAAACAAAATAGGTGGTTTTGGTTTTCAAAATTCCTCTTGAGGTACCAGCATCAAATTTAAACTGTAGGATGTGCTTTTTATAGGTGAAATTCATGCAACACAAGTATAGTGCATTTCAGACATTAACAGAGAAATAATGGTATTTTAATGTGTTATTACAAATTTCTTTCTTACTACTTCATTGTTACTACCCTTGACATACATAAAGTATAATCCACTTGGCAATTGACTTGTTTGAATTTTAGTCTGCTTATTTCCTCGCACAAACCTTCCTCTCTCAAGTGTAACACCCCTTTGATCAACAATCTTCCACGTATAATTATGTTTCAATTTACTGTCAAATTGAAGTATCACTTCATCAGATGCTGGTTGTGGGTAAAGAATCAATTCACTTTCCACACCGAAATCATTATCCTCGACACCCAGAATATTGTTGGTCTCAGGTGCAGCTACCTGTGCCACCTGGTAAACTTCTTTTGTTACTCGATTTTGGACAAATACTATGATTGATAGATTATTAGAATCATAAATATTTTTTCCTTCCCAAGAAACAGAAAATTGTTCTGTTTCTCCTTTGTTAAATATCTTTCCAATATTATGTCCTGCAGCATCTGGCAACAATTTTTTAAGAACATTGTTATAGACAATCCCTGTTGGAAGTCCTTCCTTATCTGCAATCCCTCTTTCTAGCACCGCTGAATGCACCACCAATTCATTGGCTTCAAATTGTAAATCCGATAATGCTGTAACCGTTGTTTCTATCATCAATGGCTCCCCCGCGCCGCCAGTATTGGGTGTTACTATAATTGCAAATTTTGGTGCTTCCAATGTTTTAATATAAATGGAATCTGTAAAAGGTGCAGCATTTATTGAACTTGTTATTTTGGCAATATTCACGCCACCTAATACGCTTGCAGGAGGAGATGATATGCCGTAGTATAATCTTCGAGCACTCGGATCTGCTTTATTTACTGCATTAAAGGGGTCTTCTCCTGGAAAACTTGTGTGGTAATTAATACTTATCAATTCTCCAGTGTGTAATGCCAAAAGGTTATCAATTTCTGTATCTGATTTCACCGCATCAGCATGCCCTATATTTGTGAACTGCTCTAATAACATCACTCGCGATCTTTCGCCCACAAAAATATTATCAATCCCAAATCCCTCAAGTCCTAGTAGACCTGGGTCATCACTATCCGCCCCAAAAGTAAACCTAAACCTCACAGATGGCGCTCCTTTTAGCATATCCAAAGAGTGCCTTACAGCAACCCATCCATCTTTTTTACCTGACCATCCCAATGCCCCTGCATTCAGACTTTCAGATTTTGGAATTCCTGAAATAGCAGAGCTATTATACCAGTTGATGCTTTTGGCTCCTTGGTCGTCTCCAAGCATAATCCATTGATCTCCTCCATCAATAGAATACTCTACTATCAAACCACTACGCTGCTGCTTTACATGACTCCATAAATCAAAAGACAACATAGGTCTGGTTAAACTTGAAAAATCAAAGCATGGGGAATTTATCCATGAATGCTCTTCTTTTTTATAACTTCCAGACAAATTAGTAACCCAAGCATTATTTCCTTCAGAAGCAGTATTGATAACCGCGCCTACAGGTACGCCAATTTCCCAAGACACACTATCCTTGATTTTACTCTCCCGTTTCCAGCCTGCATCACCTGATTCAAAACCCTCCATGTAGGGGAATTCCGAAGAAGCGATAACTGGCAAAATAAATACAGATTTTGTGGACTGTGGATTACAACCGAGTATAGTGTTAACCTTAAGGGTGACGTCATATAGGTCTGCCGATGGAAAAACATGTGTTACTTTTGCAGTGGTATTTGGCACCACCACCGTATTGCCATCTCCAAAATCCCACTCGTAGCTTGTAACCAAACCATTAGCAATAGCTGTCGTATTTGTTAATTCGGTTAAATTCCCTTCACAAATCTTTCTTACCGTAAAGTTAGCATCAGGAAACTGACCCACATCAACAGTTTTGGTCCTAGAATCCTTACATCCGTAAAAAGAGTTTACAGTAAGTTTAACATTCCTTTGTCCTCCACTTGCATATGAATGTAACGGATTTGGCTGCATGCTTATGGAAGCGTCACCAAAATCCCAGCCCCAACCAATCACTGCATCTCCTGCTTCCGAAACCGTTGAAGCATCGGTAAAAGACACATCATCCCCTGCACAAGCGTTGATGAAAGAAAAATCAGCGATAGGCACTTCCTTCACAAGCACTATTACCGTATCGGTATTCGTTGATGAAAATTCATCGGTATAGTGATATATAATTTCATGAGGACCTGCACCTGCAAGAGATGCCCTAAAGTTTCCGTTGATAACACCATCGCCTGTAAAAACACCTACCGCAGACCCGCTTGGTTCAGGACTTCCTTTCAGAAGCAAATCAACATCATTAAAACAAAAAATCTGGTTGTCCACTAAATTGGTAATACCGACAATAGGCAACCCTCTTACAATTACTTCTTGATTTGGTGTTGTATTGGTACACCCAGTTCCTGCAATATCTGTAAATGAATAGCTTACCTGATGCACGCCAACCCCTGCCAAAGAAGGAATAAATTTATTGCCGCTTATTCCTGTCCCATTGAACACTCCGCCAATTGGCAATCCAAAAAGGGTTACATCTGGTGCATTCACTGGGTATTCACTGGCCAATCCTGCAAAACTAACATTAGGCAAAGCGTTAACTGTTAACGTAAAAGATGATGTTTCAGGCCCACAAGGTCCAGCAGGGTCATTAGTGGTTAATATCAGCACCACATCAGTCCCTGCTTGGGATGGGTGTGGCATAAATGTGGTATTCAAAGCCGTCGGATCTAAAAATGTACCTAAACCATCATCCGTACTCCACGTGGCTGATGTGGCAAGTCCCCCAATGACACCATTTAAATTTAAATTCTCATTGACACATACCGAAGTATTAAATCCTGCATTTACAATCGCCGCAGGCTCAACAGTCACCACAACATCTATTCCGATTCCGGTACAAGTATTTGCTTCAGGTACGATTGTATACGTTACAAAACCTGCTACATTGTTTGGGTTGTTTAAGATGTCATTTATGGTATTTCCTGCACCATTTGTTGCCCCTCCTATACCAGGGGTTATGCCTGAAACTGTCCAGCTAAATGTTGTTCCTGACACATTTTTAGGAGAGCTAATGAGTATGTTAGATTGACTGCCACTACACACTATTGGTGCAATATCATTGACGGTCACATCTGGTGTAGGGTTGATGATGACACTATACTGCTTTTTCTCCCCAACACATCCTGCAAAATCAGGTGTTATTTCATAAGAGACGGATGCGAAGCTATTGCCAATATTCTTTGGTGCATCGTTAATTGCGCCAACTCCAAAATTTGTCACACTAGCAGGATCTACACTTCCCACGATATTGGTCAAAATCCAAGAGTAGGTGGTTCCAGCAACTGAGGAAACCGGCGAGTAACCCAATATATCTTCACTACAAATAGTCACCAATAAATCGTCAATCACTGGCACAGGATTAACCGTTACCATTACAGTACTAGGAAGTCCATCACATCCCGATGCGTGCGGTGTTACTTCATACACCACAGTACCAGTATTAATTCCGTCGGTAGTTGTTAAAGTTTGAGCAATTATGTTGCCACTTCCAGGTGCTGCACCTGTCACGTTACTACTGCTTTGAATGGTCCAAGTGAACACAGTACCGATGACAGCGTTGGGGTTAGATATAGCGATATTTGTGGTTTCACCCGCACAAATTATTTGATCCGCTGCCAACACATCTGGCAAAGGATTGACCGTAACAGTAACTATTGCTGCTACCCCACTAACACATGTGACGGCATTAACAGCCGAGATTGTAAACGTTGCCGTGCCAGGTGTATTTCCTGAGGCTAATAAATTTTCAACAATTTTTGGGCCCCCAACATCTGTTGATAACTCTTGTCCCGACAAGGCACCAGACGCACCTGCATAAACAGCAGTCCAGTTATAAGTAATTAGCCCAGGGATTCCTACCGCTTCGCTTAAGACTATATTTGTGTTTTCTCCACTACATATAATTTGCGTGTTTGGTGCAGCTTGTACAATTGGTGATTTTTCTAAGCTAATTGCAACATCATCACTATTCCCAGGGCAAGTCCCGTTTGTAACCGTCCACCTCAAAGTATATATTTCACCAGGTGTTCCCAGAAAATCACTTTGCCTGTCGTTAATATCAACAATGTTTCCCAATCCATCTACATTACCGCCTGGCGCAAAACTCCATTGTCCCACCCCAATTGTAGGTGCACTTGCTCCTAGGGTTGTCGCATTTCCACATTCCGATTTGTCAATTCCGGCATCCGCTAATGAAGGATTTTCCTTGAAATTTATGATGACAAAATCTGATTCTGGCAAGCAAACGCCATTGGTAATTGTCCACTTCAGCACATACGTAGCGCCAGCATTGCCACTAAACGTAGCATTTTCAATATTTACATCATCAAAACTACCCCCAACCCCATTCTCAATTGCCCACTGTCCTATCCCAACACCAGGGATATTGGCTGCTAAAGTGGCAGAAGTACCACAAATCTCTTGATCCGGCCCTGCATTTGAAGCAGTTGGTAGTTTGTCAAATTTTATCACCACATCATCACTATTATTCATACATGGTCCATTAGAAACAGTCCATCGTAGAATATAAGTTTCACCAGGCGTACCTGTAAAAGCTGTAGTAGGATTTGAGGGTGTTTCAATACTTCCTAACCCATCGGGATTATCAAAGATTGACCAACTTCCGTTACCTACAGCAGGTGTAGATCCTTCCAGCGTAGTAGCACCACCACATACTTGCTTATCCACTCCGGCATTAGCCAGAGAGGGGGTATCAAAAAATCTAATCAATACATTATCAGTACTTGTTGGGCAACTAGCATTTGAAATAGACCAGCTGAGCATGTATAATGTTCCATAATTTCCTGTGAATTGTGCATTTTGGATTGTGGAGCTTCCAACAAATGATCCTCCTAACCCACCCAATATAGCCCATTGACCAGTACCAATAGTAGGTGCATTACCTCCTAAGGTTGCCGTATTGCCGCATATACTTTGATCCAACCCAGCATCAGCGAGCGTCGGACTTTCATCAAACTGAATGATTACATCACTAACGCTTGCTGGACAAGAAGCATTGTTAATGGTCCATCGTAAGGTATAGCTTGTTCCTACCGTGCCAGTAAAAGTTGTATTTTCAACATTAACATTTCCAAACACACCACTTGCATCGCCAAGCAATACGCTCCAAGTTCCAGTGCCTACTGTGGCATTATTAGCTTCTAACGTGGTGCTATTTCCGCATACTACCTGATCCGCACCAGCAATAGCTACCGTTGGTGGCTTGTCAAAATTTATATTTACATCACTTTGAGTATTTGGACAGGTACCATTGCTGATAGTCCATCGTAGCACATAATTAATACCTGCCACTCCTGTAAAGTTTGTGTTCGCTACATTAACATCTCCAAAATTTCCGTTCCCATCGCCTGAAATTTCACTCCATGTTCCAACTCCAATTACGGCTATATTAGCACTCATCATGGCGCTAATACCACAAATTGTTTGGTTAGCACCAGCAGAAGCAACTGTTGGATTTTGATTAAACGTAATATTTACATCGTCAGAACTAACAGGACAAACCCCATTACTAATGGTCCAACGCAAAGTATATGCTGTATTAAACGTTCCCGAAAAAGTCGAGTTTTCTAAGTTTACATTTCCAAAAACACCATTTCCATCACCCGTTATTACACTCCACGTGCCCGTGCCAACTGCTGCATTATTTGCCGTCAAGGATGTAATCGTTCCTCCATTACACAAATCTTGATCCAAGCCAGCATCTGCAATGGTTGGGGTGGCATCAAATTGTATTGTTACGTTACTTGTACTTACCGCACAAGCACCATGACTAATCTTCCATTCTAATGTATAGGTTGTTCCTAACGTTCCTGAAAAAGTAGTATTTCCAATGTTTAAATTTCCAAAATTACCATTACCATCTCCCACTATTACACTCCATGTTCCTATCCCAATGACTGGCGCATTGGCTGCTAGTACTGTATTGTTGCCACATATTACTTGTGGCGCCCCGGCGTTTGCAACTGTAGGATTTTCATCAAACTGAATGATAACATCACTGGTTGACGCAGGACATACGCCATTCGTAATTGTCCATCTCAAAGTATAACTCGTACCAATGGTTCCGGTAAACGTACTATTTTCCAGATTAATATTTCCAAAGCTACCACTTCCATCGCCTGATACTACACTCCATGTACCGATACCGACAATAGCGGTATTGCCAGTTAGCACAGTGCTATTACCACATACAGATTGATTTACGCCAGCATCTGCAACAGTGGGTTCTTTATCAAATTGTATGGTGACCAAATCTTCATTGATAGGACAAGAACCATTAGAAACGCGCCACTTGAGTACATAAGTTTCTCCGACCTGACCCGTGAAAAAAGATTTAGGATCTCCGCTATTAGAAAACAATCCTCCTACACCACTTACTATACTCCAACTACCAAAACCACTGAGTGCAGGGGTAGCATCTAACTGTGTAGAAATAACATTACACAATGTTTGATCAGCACCAGCCACCGCTGCAGAAGGTAGTGAAGAAAATTGAACGGAGGTATTATTTGATGTCGGATCACACCCTCCTGGAGATGTAATTGTCCACTTAAGAATATAAAACTGATTACTAAGACCAGTGAAAGTAGCCGTAGGACTATTGATGTCAGAAAAAGAGGTGCCACCACCGCCACCACCAAACTCAAGCGTCCAAGTACCTATATTTCCTATTCCAGGATTATTAGCAGCTAATACGGCTGAATTGACGCCGCATAAACTAACGGAAGGGCCAGCATCAGCTACAGGAGGTAACGGGACAACAGTTACTAATAAATTATCTGTATTTGAGCACCCATTTGCATCGGTTACAAGTACAGAATAGTTGGTATCAGCAATAGGAGAAACTGTCGGATTAGAAGTGGTCAGCCCCCCTGGCATCCAAGAATACGTATAAAACCCTGTACCTCCGCTTGCAGTCGGTGTGCCACCAATAATTATGGCATCACCTTCACACATGGTAATCGGGTTACCAGCATCAACAGATAGTACAGACGAGTTTAAAGTAATATGATTTTGAGCGTCGCCAACGCTATTTCCTATTTGCATCGCTGTGCCACCAGTACGCATAAGATTGCCACTGCTAGCAGCTGTAACAGATTGTAATTGTAAGCCAATAATGGAAAAAGCAGATGGTCCGCTGCCAACTAGTGAGTGATCATAAGTAATAGTAGCCGAATTGGTAGCAACCACAATACTTGCATTGGAAAGTTGCGTACCCGCAGTTATAATAACAGCACCCACAAAAGGTCTGAATTCAAAATTTGATGGTGGGGAAATTATATAAGTTAGTCCTGCGCCATAAGAAAAATCTCCAGTATTGGTCTCGGAAATTACTATATCACCAATTCCAATATAGTTGCCATCCACACAGAAATTTGTTGCAGCAGCAGGCGTTACCACCGCTTGTGCATGTATGAATTGCACTTGTATTAGAAAAAACAAATATAATAATATTGATTTCGAACTAATAATTATTCTAAACCAATTTGTTCGTTTATATTTATTAAAAAATGTAATCACGCGATGATGCATAAAAATTATCAATAATTGAGCTTATTTATCTCTGAGTCTGTATATGATTATATTCTATTATGAAAGCAAATTATAATAAGAATACCAATATTAGTGGGGAAGTAACCTCCTAATCTCATTCATGTACCATTTCCAAAAAAATAACCTATCGTTACCTAATAAGGTCACCCTCAATACTCGTTTTTATCAGACTAATCATTGTGTTATCTTCAAATGAAGTAGTACCCAACAGCACAAATCCATTATCTAGGGCAATGACTGCGGCTCCCTCATCATCCCCTCTTTCTCCACCTATTTCTTTTTCCCAAATTATTACACCATTCATATCAGTTTTGGTCAAGTAAAAATCCCTCCCTGTATTGGTAGTGGCTGTACCCAATATAATAAGCCCATCATCCAGTTGCTGAATATCCGTTCCTTCATTAATTCCATTCCCGATTCTAGTATATTTTGAGGCTAATAATTCATCACCATTTGAGTTAATAGTACTTAAAAAAGCATTTTTTGTATTTCCAGAATAGGTAGTGCTTATAATTGCAAATCCTGCTGTTGTTTTAATAATGCTGTTCCCAATATCAATATTGGTCGTTCCAAAGTTTATTTTTCCAACATTTGCGCCGAAGTCATTTTTTACTTTTGCGACAAACATATCCAAGTCACCTGTGGCAGCATTAACACCATCTGCTGTACTGCCAGTTATTAAGAAAGTTGATGCATCAAACTGCACGACCGAATTAGCGATATCTTCGCCAGGAAATCCCTTGGCATTTTCCCAGTCCACAGAGAAGTCAGCAAATGTTTTTACTAAGTAAAAATCTCTCGGCGCATTCGCACTATTATCGACCTTGGTGGTTGAACCGACCATCACATACCCACCATCCATCGTTTTTTGAATCTCTTTAGCAATTTCATCCGTATCATTGTCGATTGGTATTCCTGGGTTATCAATATTGATACTATTATAAAAAGTAGCAGAATCAAGTTGAACACCACTTTGTGAAATCCTCATCAAATACATATCAATATTGGTGCTAACACTCCCGATAGTATCAGGACGGGTCAAATCTCCAAGGACTATATAAGAGCCATCCTCTTCAACCAATATTGATTTACCGCGATCATCATCTGGCCCTCCATAAGTTTTTGACCATTCCTCATTTCCTGCTTTGTCTACTTTGACGAGGTATATATCCCATCCTCCCCTCCCGAAAGACTTCGTAGAACCTAAAACAATAAATCCTCCATCAGGTGTTTGCTTTACAGAAAATCCTTCTTGGTCATCTTTTCCTCCATAAAACTTCAGAAAGGCATTCGGGGCGTCTGCCTCAATGCTATTTGGCTCACAAGATATAAAAACCAACGTTGGTGTAACGATGACAATGAGCAGTACCAATATTCTATAAAAATTTCTTTTCATCATTCCTGAATCAATTTTCCTCCTCTTTTAATTCTTTTTGGCTTATAAATCATTTTAGCAATACCAAAAGAAAGGCTTAGCGTACTTTGATTAAAATAGTTATCTGCATAGCCATACTTATAATTCAATACAGGTCTTTCGTTAATGGCCGCCTCCTTATTTGCCAATTGTGTAAGACCAGAATAATATTTCAAATCAACAACTGCATACAATCCCATAGCGACCTTATACTTCAGTCCTGCACCTACAATAAGTGAATAATGCTCATTTTTTCTTAAGCTAACATGATTAGGATCTGCGAGTATTGGTACAGCGGGACCATCCACAATTCTTCCTTCAACAATTGCCCGCGTAAGTTCTAATTTATCCCCTAAAAGTTTATGAAAGGCTACACCACCTTGTATATAAGCGTAAAAATTTCGATTCGATTTTATACCATACTTTATAGTGACTGGTATATCCATCCAAAATTGTCTTTCGGTAGATTGTATTGTATTAAAGTGCCCCCCCTCCAAAGTTGCGGTATATAATTCTTCCTTTATTTTAAACCTTTTGCTTGAAAAACCAAAATTCACATTCAATTCTACCTTTTTTATGATTTTCATATCAAAAGCAAACATACCACCTAAACCCAACCCTCCATTGCTCGTAACATCCAACAGCTTACTACTACCAACTGTTAAATATTCTACGTCTTTTAGTAAAGTAAAATTAGGCCCTAATATAAATCCATAGCCAAATACAGGATCAACTCGGAAATTGTTAAAGAAGTAAATATACTCAGGTGGGTCTAATGGTGACGGCCTATAATCAGGATTGGCGGTCAATAGTTTGATGAGATTGTTCTCAGCACCTTCATTATCATCCAAAAACAAATGAGATAAAACCATTAGTTCATAAGCATTTTCCCTTTGTTTAGGAGTGAATCCATTATTTAAACAACCATTTAATAACGTCGGAATATCTCTTAAATGTCCATCTATATATTTTTCTCTAGCAATTTTTAGTTTTCTTTCACAATCTTGTGCCTGCAAGTCCAGTGATTGAAACATTGTTACAATCATTAAAATGAAAATAAATTTACCGCTATATGTAGAGAGATTAAACTTCATGTTATTCTTCTTCAATATTTTCTTTGCCAATGGGGAGGTTAGTGCATGAATATTCATAGGGTATATCAATATCAACATATTGATTCCATTCAGAATAACTCATATTTCTTGAAAGCTTATTACAAAATGTATCAATAAAATCATTCAAATCAGTAGGATAGATTCTTATCATTCCGCTCATGCTCCCTGTTAAAAGCTTCGATCCATCTGGCGTAAAAGCCAAACTCCAAACCCAATCATCCTGATCACTTAGTACAATTGGTTGCTTATTAAATGAGTCAGTAAACCAAAGCCTACCTTCACGATTAAAACTCACTGCCCCTAGTTTAGTATCATCTGGCGAGAATGAAACAGCACTCACGGGTGCTGAAAAACCAGAGAGGTTAGCTTTTACTCTTTTTCTTGCTACATCCCATATTTTCACTGATCCTTTTCGCTGTCCAAGTGCCAATAGCTTACCATTGTGATTAAAAGCTACCGATAATAGCGGGTCATTTTGGCTAGGCGTATAAATTGTTTTTCTATATCCTTTCTGTCTATCAGCAATGATTAGCTTGCCATTTTCTAGCACCAGTGCGACATAGCGACTGTCATCACTTACCGCCATACCATTCACCTTGGCCTCTATTTTAAAAATCTTTTTCACCTCCTTCAAATCACAGAAATACAAAGTGCTATCTGCACCTACAGAGACAAATCCAGAATTATCAGGGAAATATGCCATGTCTAAAACTCTAGTATTGAATATTTCAATTTTCTTAGGCTTTGATTTTCCCTTCTTTAAATTAAAAATTTCGATATATTCTCCTTCATTTCCACTCACCAACCATTTATTATCAGGACTTAAAATTAATTTTCTATTTGAATTATCATCCCTACCATAATTTGCAATAATCTTATTTTTCTTCCCCGCCATACTCCTTTTTATTATTTTACCATCACCACTTGTGGTAAATAGTGTTTTCCCCTCTTTGGTAAAGACCATCGACCGAACCGAACCCGTATGCCCAAAAAGTCTATTTACAGAATCACCCATTAGGGTTTTATAGCCATTATACAGTCCATTGTATATATCATGGTCAGAGTGATTCCCTTCATGTCGCTCATTATACTGATAAGCCTGCAGTGCCAATACACCTTTCAAATCTTTATCATTAACTGTCAATGATTTTACTGCCATTGACCTTGCAATTGCTAAATACCTTAACCTATCTGCCTCGTTCGCACTGTTATTAGCATTGATTCTTTCTTTCCGGGCTGTTTCCGCCTGTTCATTTGCCTCCCTCGTTTTTTCTCTAGCTATTTTGGCTTGTTTATTCGCCTCAATACTTTTTTCCCCTGCTATTTCGGCACTTAATTCTGCTCTTTCCCGCTCGAATTCAGCTTCCTTCGTAGCCCTCCGTGCTGCCTTTTCTGCTATAATTGCTGCCTTCGCTGATTTCACTGCATTTTCACGCTCTCTTTGTGCCACTTTTGTTGACATAATTGCTTGTGTCTCCTTCTTTTTAGCGATTTCAGTTTGTTTTTCCGCCCTTAGCTGCTGCGCAAAACCATAAATCATTAACAGAATAGAGAAAATGGCAATAATTCCAAAAATCATTGACAATAGCTTATTTCTTTGCAGTTTTTTCTGTTGATTAAGCTCTTTATTTTTTTGTTCTGTTTCGTATGCCTCCTTACTTGATTTCAAAAAAACGATGGCTCTTTCATAAGCAGGGTCATACCTTTGTGCCCATTCTAATGTCGGTTTTTTATTTTGCATCCAGTTCAATGCCAACTGCAAATCAGGCGGTCGCCATAAGGTAGTTAGGCCTTGTTGGTATTTTTCTGAAGCATCAGAAAGCTGCATATACATTTCAATTGCCTGATCTTCCTCTTCTACCCATTTATGTAACTTGTTCCAAATCCTAATCAAACTTTCATGAGAAATATCAACCGTTGTATTTGAACTAAGCCCTACACTACTTGGAGGCATCAAGAGTGAATTCTCGTGTTTTCTGAATGCCTCTACCACGCTTTTCAGCTCCTCTTCGTCTATGGCAGCAATTGCTGCTATAACATTTAGTTTAGTTGGTTTTCTAACACCAAATTCTGCATTTCCTTTTTCAGTTATTGTTTTGAAAAGCACCTCGCATGTTCGCTGCTGAGCAGGTGTTAAACCATCAAATATTTCATTTGCATGTTGTGAAAGCGCTTTTTTTATTGTGCCAATAGCAGCATAATGCTGTATATCCATTGGCTCATCTCCTGTTTTGTTTTTCAGCCAATAGCGCCATGAACGCATCAATGCATGCTGAATAAGTGGCAATTGGTCATTATTGTCACCTACATCGTTTAATAATTGTTGCACTAAACGTGTAGAAATTTTTCCTCCTGCTACCGCTATTGGTCCTTCAATGGCTTGCCGTCTTTGATTCCGAGTCATATGCGGCACCAGATAATGACTTACATTAATTATTTTTGTTAGCTTCGGATATTGCGCAAAGCTTCCTGAATAATCTGACCTAATAGTTAAAGCGATATAAATAGGCAGCTCGGTCTGTTCAATGGCTTCCAATAGTAAATTAACAAAAGCAATAGTCTCATTCGCATCATCAAACTGATCCTCAGTTTTAAACCTGAAAAGCTCTTCAAATTGATCAACAAAAAGGAGTATGTTTTTATCATTAAAGCTTTTGTGCTGCTTTATCAAATCTACTAATCCCAATGAGCTACTTCTCAACGTCGTAGTAGCTAGCAAACTATCTATGAGTAACTCTTCTGGGTCAGTATCTTTGTTATCATCTGCTGCTATGCCTCGTATAGATTTTGCCAAGTTTTGTATTGGACTTGATCCAGGACGGGTGTAAACAACCTGCCAATCCTTCTCATTATTTGAATAAAGTCCACTATATAATTTTGGTATTATACCACAGTTCATCAAAGAGGACTTACCCGTTCCTGAAGAACCTAAAATAGCAATGAAATTATGCTTCAAAAGCTTACTTAATACTTCTTCACTATGCCCATCCCTTCCAAAAAATAAATGACTCTCCCCAATCTCAAATGGTCTGAGTCCTGGAAAAGGATTTTTCATTTCCGCTGTTATATCTATATGATTTGATGTTACAATCACTTTACACTTCTAGTTTTTGAATAAATGGCGCTAATATTTCATTTACTGAACCTTTATCATTTTCCATGATAATGGTTCCATTATTTATGTGCGTATTCAAAGTCATTTCATTAAAAAAGAAGACGCCTTTTGTTTTAATGGCCGTATTTCTTCCCAAACCTTTTACTTTATCAATATCTTGAAGCTTAATATTCAACCAAGAATTATTTGCCTTATCTACAAACACCAAACAAGCGTCACAAATCTTTAGCTTGTTGATATGCTTTGGCTCCAAATCAAACAACTCTCCATCAAATACAGGTACTGATACACTGTAGCCTTTTGATTCTAAAGTTTTTTTCAATCCTTCAGAAGCCTTCATGTCCTTTTTTTCATATACTAAATATATATTAAGTCCCTCTTTTTTATCTTTTACGCTTTTACAATCTGTATAATTATTCTTAAGTTTTAGTTTATCCCGAACAATTACTTTCAATTCTTCGAAAGGTAATTTTAAAAACTCTGACTCATCTTTTGCTTCTATATCCCTGTTGATATTACCGACAAATATTTCTACTTCTTCGGAAACATCCGCTATATTGGGATCAAGCCATATTGTTCTATAAAACTTGTCATCATTGTGTTGATTATTGATACCAGCACCATGCTCATCAGCAATTTTATTTTGTAAATCAATAATTGATTTATTTTCTTTAACAATATCTCCATATTCATCGGTGATAAGGTGCAATGACATGCATGCTTCTTTCAATAAACTTTTAATTTCCTTCTCATTATCTATATCTACATTAACTAAATTTGTATACGGCACCACATTAAAACCATGTCTTCTTAAATCTCGTTTAATATCATTTCTCAAATCCCTTAAACCTGGTGTTACCTTGGCTAAATAAATGGTCTTTGTCCTATCCCTAACTTTTAGCGCTTTGGTATTTACTTCCTGTTCATTGATAATGATCACCGCAAGATCATACATTTTTAACCAGAATAGATTTTCATGTTTTTGAAGCATGCTTGACTGACCCATGTTGAGTAAATAGTTCTTTAAGTCAATAGCCGAAAAATCAATATGTCGCAAGCCATAAAAATGCCCTTCCTTTAATTTTTCTTTAATATCGTCAGTAGCAAGTAAAATGACTTTTTCAAAATTATCTACGCTTTCTAAATTATGGTGATGTTTTTCTGCAAATTTCATAATTACCTCACTCAATTGAGGGGATTTGTAGGAAGCATTATTTACGATAGGCAGTAAAAATTTTACCTTATCAAAGACATGTTCATTGATACCCTCCTCTACATTTAGTACAGTAGCTTTTGCTGTTTTTTGAAATATTTTCAACATGGTCATCTCCAGAAAATGAGCAAACTTTTCTGCCCAAATCCCTATATGTTGTTTTTCTGAGTTATTTTCGGCAGAAAAAACAAGAAGAAGTTCAATTGATTCCATATAAATAATTCTTTACTACACTATTCGGCCTATATGTTTAAAGTTGTGATTTAATACTTAGCAATTTATATAATCACCTATTATTAAAATATCATATTTTACTATCATTATTACAGGTGTTGTCAAATACATCATTTGGTTAAATAATTTCTTCTATTAAAACATCATCCTTCTCAAATTTTTCTTTGAAAATACTTCCCAGATTAGGAACCAATTGCTTAAACTGTTTCATTCTGGATGATATTAATCCTAACAGGGTTTCCCTGTCTATCGCTAATAAAACAGCGTCACGATAGGCTACGACTGTATCAGTAGCACCCTGCTCATACATCAAAAGATTTCCAAATATATTTCTTTCGCCCATTCTCACCTTAAGTCCATTTTTCTTTTGCATTTCAATGCTTCCTTTTTTTACGATGAATATATTATCCTTATTCTCCAATGACTTCCCCTCAGGCAAATAGACTTCTAACAGGTGCTCCGTAATTCCTCTTACAGCTACCCAGGTCAAATCAGAAAACATTTTAATTTTTTTTAATAGCACTATATCATGAAACTTAATTCTTCCAATAGAAAAAGAGCCGATATTTGTAGGCAAAATTGTTTTGTCTAAAATCATTCTCACTTGTTCCTTTAACCTTTTAGTATGGAGCCGATATGCTTGGGGATCAATTTGGTAAATTGCCCAAGCCGCTGTTTCCCTTAAAAAGGAATCAGCATTAAATATATTGGCGATGAGTTCTTCACACACTTTTGCATCATCAAGCAATGCTAAATTGTATATTGCACATGCCTTTGTCCAGCAATTTATACTATTAAAATCTCTATTTACTATTTGTTTGAGCAACTCGATGTGCGTATACTTTTCTTGCGGAAAGTACTCACTTAAACGTCTCACCACTTCTTCGTTAGATATATCATCTAATACAGCTACCAGCTTTGGTTTTATATCATCAGTCACAAAAACATCCAATAGTTCAATGGCAAAAGTAATTCCATCAACTGTACCACTATTTATATTCTCCTTAACAAGCTGTATTGATTGCTTATCATATATCAAAGAAAGCAACAAGTATAATTGATCCAAATTATACATGTTTTCCTCTTCCAATGCTTGCATAAGCATTTTCCAATTCCTCCCTTTTGGTAAATTTGCTAACATGGAAGCATTCCAAGCATATATGCTAATGTAATCGTCAATAATATGCTTAACGGCAGAGGTCTGGGTTACTGAAATTTTTGTATCACTTATGGTCAACGAATGAATAATTATTGCTACAATTTCTTTGTTTGGAAAGTTTATTTTATCCCATAATAAAGCTGCAGATTTCTCACCACCTATTCTACCATATATCTTTACAATCTGTGCACGTGTGTCGTTACTTTGGTCTGTTTTGTAAAATTCTATTTCAAGTTGGTCTAGTGCTCGATTAGAAAACTTAACAATTGCCGAAGAGGCTGCATGCTTGTATTGATTTAACGATAGATTAGGAATTAAATATTTAAGAATTTCTACTTGTCCTATCCAGCCAGCAGCAACAATTGCTGCCCGTCTCACTTTTGGATTTGTATCCCTTAACAACTCAATCAAAAATTGGTCATATGTATCTCTCCAACTCACCTTTAAAAACCTTGCGGCGTATTCTCTGTCAATAGGATTGTCAGATTTCACTAGAATAAAGAATTGAAACTGTGTTAACTTTATTGAGTGGGTTTCATTTAGATTGTCATAAACCTTTAATGCTAAGATTTTCAGTTCCTTAGATTTATTTGTCTCTATAAATTGAGATACCCCATTGGAAGAATCAATAAGTTTTAAATGCTCAATTTTTCGAAGCACGTATTCTCGAACCTGATCAGAAGGGTGTGCTAAATAATCCAACAATTTTTCTTCAAACACAATTGGGTTAACAATTTCAAGCATTTTTAAAGAAAAAATTGCTTTAATATAATCTACATTCCGGATGTTACTTAATATGACGTTTGTAACTTTCCTCTCTGAGCCAACAAGTAATATACTGTC
This sequence comes from uncultured Roseivirgaceae bacterium, assembly GCA_964424205.1. GTDB lineage: Bacteria > Bacteroidota > Bacteroidia > Cytophagales > Cyclobacteriaceae > CAYRIF01. The sequence goes on from CAYRIF010000015.1 coordinate 18,729, forward strand.
TTGCTTTTGAGCTTCCAATTTTTTCTTAAGTGAAATTCTGTACTCATTGTACAGTTTGGACACCACATAGATTATAATTACTAAAACCACTATCAATAGGTATGAATAGTCAATTAATTCTACATAGGCAAAAAATCCAAAACCTATTAGCAATGTCGCTGCAATTATTATACCCACTTGATTAACAACACCTTCTACCTTTGCTTGAATATCAAACCGAACCTTATTATCAAGCGGCAAGAAGAATAATTTGAATGCAGGATTTTCTAACGCATCTCTTATCGATGCTGAAAATAATTTACTAAGCGTTATACTCAAAAAGAAAAAAATAAAAATACCTCCATCAGCTGGTGAAAATCCAAAAATCGCACCGCTAATTATTGCTGCAAAAGTAAAAAAGACTAATATAATTGGTAAAATTGTTAAAGATACTTTCAGTCCATAATTCATGATTATTCTATCATTTAAAAATGTTTGAATTAAGAAACTTAGTATCATTATACCACCATTCAACACGGCCAAGAAAAAACGTCTATACGAGTCATCAGGAAATTGCAAGGTCACAACTTGAAGAAAAGAAAAATCCACAAGCCTAAAAATTATTATCGAAATAATAAGAAAGATAGAAAGTAGCAAGACATATTTATCCTTTACAATTTTTACATAGCTAGTTTCCTTGACTTCCTCCTTTGTTTTCTTCTTTACAATATTCAAGTCATAATCCCTTATAATTTTCAGCAGAAAGACCATAGCACCCAGAATGCTAACAGCACTTACATAAAGTTGATTCACATCATCTTGTATTAGTTCAAACCGTGAGAGTATAGAAATAACAAAAAATGCTAATATAGTACCAGTGAGTTGTCCCGTATCAATTCCTCCTATAATCCTTTTTGATTGTCGGTTGTCGAAAAGCCTCCCAAAAACTCCCCAAAAAATAAGGATGACAAGTGCTGTCAAAGGCCCCATCATTACAAATAGCAAATAGATAAGGTATTTGTGATAATAAACTTTAAATAATACTAGAACCGCAATAAGAAAAAGGAATATGCCACTTAGCACAAAAATAATAAGGCTAGGAAAAGAAACCCTATTCTGAAAATAAGCGAATAGTATGGTCGAAAATACTCCTAAAAATCCCTGAACTAAGAATGCATAATCTAGCTGATCTACATATTCATTAATAAACATGTTCTCTGCTGATATCTGAAAGGTTGCAATAAAAACACCTAAGAAGAATCCATTCGCCAACAATAAAGTGACTAGCTTTTCCTCTCCCTGCTTGGTACCAATAAGTTTAAGTAATTTTGCGAACATCTATCAACTCTCAATTTTGATAATCAGCTTTATCCAACGTTTAAAGCTGAAATTCAAAAGTATCGAAAGGTTAACAAAATAGCGCTACACGGTAAGTAAAGCTTGTTTTTTACTTTAATTGGTCGTTTTTCATTAAGATGTGTGAATTAATTACGCCAGAATATTATTCGCGACCTAATTATATTAGACATTGAAAAATAATTTCATTGCCACAGGAATATATTGCTCTTGGTATGTAAGTAAAACAAAACAGTTCAAAACAACAAAATCAGCATTGTATTGCATATTTTTGCAATAGAATGCTGACCTGGAAATATTCTGTATTCGTTATTTTGATTCGGTAGAATCTGTTTTTATTTTTAGAGACTCCTGATATGTCTTATTTAATCCTTCAATTACTACCTGTGTAATATCAAGCCCTTTATGTGCATATAATAAACCGCTACCTCGTTGCTGCGACAAAACAACCTCCAAATTATTCTTTTTTCCATATTTTTCTAAAAACCTAGTCACATCGTCATAAAGCTTGCCATTAATTGCCGCCTCTTTTTGCATTAATGTTTGAGAGAGTCCTTCTTGACGTTTCATCAAGTTTTCTCGCTTTTTGTACAGGTTTTCTTCCAATGCCTTCGCTTGATTAATTGTTAATGAACCAGCCGTTCTTTGAAAATCCGCCACCTCTCTCTCCAGTCCTTGGGCTCGGCGATTCATGTCATCTTCCATTTTTTTCTTCTCTGCTTGCAGTTCTTCCGATTTAATTTTGAAATAATCATAGTTTGCTAACAAAGTATCTGAAATTACATAAGCAATTTTATGAGCGCCTGCAACTGAAATAGAATCAACTCCCGTCACATCTGAACGGGTTTCAGTTTTAGCACTAGAAAAATGAAAGTAATATAGAATCGCAACTGCGATAAAAAGGATTATATTTAAAATATAAGATAAATTCTTCACGTTGTTATTTTTAGGATTTATAAAAAATTAGTGGGCAAAGATAAATAAAAAATGCATATTTTTGATTTCTTTATGCTATTGTATTTAAATTTATAGACATTTTTTGCACTTATGGTAAAAACAAAAAATCTAAAGTTAGTCCTTCTATTTTGTATAATTTATGGTGCCGTGCTCCTACTTATAAGTTCTACTCGAAAAGAAGCAATAAAACTTCAACCCTATCAGGCTATTACAATCGCATCTGCAGCAGCAAAATCTACACAAGAAATAAAAGATAATATCAATGCCAGAGAAGCATATGAAAAACGTATGTTAATCGATCCAAAAACAGGACGTATCCCTAAAAACATTAGAGCTAAAGAATTAAGGTTCACTAAAACACTCCCCATAAGAGGAAAGTCGAAAGGTAATTTAAGAACAAAAAATCTAAGAGCCATATCAGGAACAGCATGGATTGTTAGTGGCCCTAATAATGTAGGTGGTAGAACAAGGGCACTTGCAATTGATGCGACAAATGAAAATGTGATACTTGCAGGTGGTACTTCCGGAGGCATGTGGCGCTCCGAAAATAATGGACTAAATTGGGTTAAAACAACTAAAGTTGCAGCACTCCATAGTGTAAGCTCCTTAACCCAAGATACAAGGGCTGGTAAAGAAAATATTTGGTATTATGGCACAGGAGAGTTAATTGGTAACTCTGCCAGAGGTGGTGGTAGTGCTACTTATAGAGGTGATGGCATTTTCAAATCCATTGATGGTGGGAAAAATTGGATTTCATTGGCATCAACCAATGGCGGCAATCCCAACGAATTCACCAATACATTTCAGTTTGTATGGAATATAGCAACTAATCCCAACAACTTAAGCCAGGATGAAATATTTGCTGCCACTTTTGGAGGTCTTCAAAGATCCGTCGATGGCGGCTTGAGCTGGCAATACGTCTTAGGTGCTAGTAGTAATGATAGCCCATTGTATTCAGACATTGCAATAGCTGATAACGTCATGTATGCTACCATGAGCCAATCCTCTCCCAAAGGAACTGCTGCAACCAAAGGAATTTATCGTTCTACCAACGGTACCAATTGGGTGAACATCACGCCTACCGGTTGGCCAATTAAATATGACAAAACAATCATTGGAATTGCCCCATCCAATCCCAATATCGTCTATTTCTTGTCCAGCAGTGAACCAAATGATTTATGGAAGTATACCTATTTATCTGGTGATGGTACTGGCTCAGGTGGGCAATGGAATAATTTGACCCAAAATATTCCAATGTTTGGTGGAGAGACAGGAGATTTTGATTCTCAAGGATCATATAATATGCTGTTAAAGGTTCATCCTACCAATGAAGATCTTGTGTTT
>CAYRIF010000016.1:0-22284 GCA_964424205.1 uncultured Roseivirgaceae bacterium
ATGGCAGGCCATTCTTTGTCCTGGTCTTTGGGGTGATTTAGGCCTATGGAATAGCCGTTGTTCCACGAGGTGCCACCATTTTTGGATTTTTGAACCACCATTCTGTCCAATATTTCTTCTCCCTGCCATCCTTTCCCTGAAGGATCTGATAGGTGAAAATAGTAGAAACATCCGTCAGCCGATGAAATCACTGCAGGGTCTCCATAAACGCCATAAGAGGATTTAAGGGATTCTTTTGTCCAGGTTTTTCCGCCGTCCTTGGTGGTGTAAACTTTGTCTAAAATGGAAGCCGCAACAATATTGTTAGTATCTTGAAGATTGATAGCAATGCTGGGTTCGCTAGGGGGGTAACTTCCTAAGATTGTCTCATCAAGTTTTATGTTTTTGATTTGCGCAGTAGTAGAAATGGTTGAAAACGCAATTAATAGGAGCCAGAAGGGTACTAGTTTGTTCATAATCTGTATTTTTGGTTTGTAAAATACCAAAGTCCTAAATGAAACTGGCATGATTAATGCAAATTTTATAAACATGAAGATCGTAAAAATACTAGCCCTTTTCTTGCTAATATCACAGCTGACGCTCGCTAAGACTTTTTACATTTCTCCAAGTGGAAAAGCAGGCAATAGTGGCACAAAAAAATACCCATTACCTTTTAAATATTTAGAGCAAAAGAGAAATCATGCTGGAGATGTGTTTGTAGTCTTGGAGGGGCGGTATCCTGGACATTGGATTACGGAAGTTTATGGCACAGCGAAAAATCCGGTAGTTATAAAATCAGAAAATTGGTTGGCTGCAGATTTGGTGGGCACTAAAGGGGATGGGGTAAGACAACGAAAAATTTTAACCATCAATGGAAATTATTCTTGGTTTCAGGGCTTTGAAATTTATGACGATGAAGCAAAAAATAGAATCATGAATAACGGTAAGGAGTACTATTTTTCTGATGGAGTACACCAGTATGGCAAAGGCTCAAAAGTTATCAATTGTGTGGCGCATGATGTGATTATTGGATTTTCGTCGTGGTCTACTGCTATCGGAGGAGAAATTTATGGCTGCCTTGCCTATAACATCGGTTACAATAATTTGGATTCTGGTCGTGCCAATAAGGGTCATGGACATGGGTTTTACGTCCAAAATAGAAAAGGAGTGGCGGTTTATAAAAAGTTACAACTGAATATTGTTTGGGGAACTGCCAGTGAGGGCTTTCAATGTTACACGCAGAAAGGAAATATTGAATATTTTGATTTTGAAAAGAACTTGGCATTCAATCTTATTGGTTTGAATCAAACACAGAAAAAGGGGAGGGGCTATATTTTGGGTGGCTACAAACCATTGACGGCGCTAAGGTTTGTGGGGAATCATGCTTACAGGACAAATGTGCAATTTGGGTATGGCACATTTACGCCGAATGTTACTTATGGGGCATCCATTAGCAATAACTATTTTTCTTTTAGCAGAATCACAATCTATGAATTCCATGACATGCTTGACTTCGGGAACAACCACATCATTACCGATAAAGAAATATTTTTTGCATACCAAGCCAAAGAGGATCTCCAGAAAACATGGGAATGGCCATTTGTTAATAATGCGATATTTATACCAAAAGGGGAGGACTACTCCAAAATTGGTATTCAAAGAAGGGGTGTTGGGGGAACGGTTTACCTAGCGGTTAAGGATTCGCCATGGAAAAAAATGAATAACACAATTATCAATGCTAGACCTCAGCCACGGGTATTTATCTATGAAAATAATTATGATAGCACACGTGCCAATGTATATATCTATAACTACGAGGGCAAAGAAAATTTCAGAGTAAACCTGAAGGACTTTGCGAAACAAGGGGAGGTGATTGAAATAAGAGATGTGGAAAATATTAAGAAGGTTCTTTACAAGGGAAAGTACAATGGAAAAATCATGAGTTTTCCAATGAATTCAAACGCATTGGCACAGGCTTCAGGTAATATTCCTTTTGCTCATGCTAGACACAGTTCCAAGGAATTTAATGCCTTTGTTATTTTTAACAAAAGTCAGTGATATTGATTGGTCATAAAACAATTAAACCTTAATTTTGTGTAAAAATAATTTCATTGAAGCATAGCCTTAGAAAATACAGTTTTTACTTATTTACCCTCCTTGTGTTAGCAGGGTGTGAGGCACGGTATTCTAAAAATCGTATCCAGGAAAGACCCAATTTAACAGGCGAATTTCAAGAGGATAGGATGAAGGCACTCGATCAGATTATTGAAGACTATCCTAACAATGCAGAAGCCCTCTATCAAAAAGCTAGAGTACTCAATAGTAGTGGAAATTATAAAGATGCTGCTACCACACTGCAAAAGGCCATTGCGCTAGCGCCATTAAACAAAGACTATGTCCTTCATTTGGTGGAGATTCTGCACAAACAGCAACGCTGGAATGAAGGCTTAGAAGTTTCTTTAAAGGGGGAACAGATGGGTATTGAAAAGGAGAAGTTATATTATATGATTTCGGATTTTTATTACCACAAAAATTTTCTTAACAAGGCATTGACGTATAATGCACGTGTTTTAAAATCTTCTGAGATTTCAAAGTACTATTATCAAAAAGCAAAAATACAGTTGGCGAGTAGAGATACGCTGCATGCGATTCAAAACCTAAAAATTAGTTTGAGTAAAACCAAAAATTATAGTGAGGGCTTAACAAAACTAGTTGAAGTACATATCGCCAAAAAGGAATTTGATAGTGCCAATATGTACTTGAACAAGCAGTTGGCATTTGAGCCCAGCAACAAGAAGCTATTATTTAATAAAGCGGTAATTTTTCAAAATACCTTTCAAATTGATAGCGCTAAAGGAGTGTTTTTTACAATTCTTAAAACAGATACGCGTAATGTTAAATCAATGATGCAGTTAAGTCATTTGTATTTCAATCGGCACCAGTATGATTCTGCTCGTTATTATGCAGAAAATGCAGTGAGGGTACAGCCTAAAAATATTGAAGCCCAAATAATGATAGGAGAGGCATATAGCAAGCGTCATCTGTTTGCAAAAGCAAGGCAGTCTTTTGAAGTAATTTTGAAAAAAGACTCAACCAATCAATTAGCAACAGAAGCATTAGTAAAATTGGATAGAAAAATTGCATATTTGCAGCGGATAAATACGGAAAGAGAAGAAAACGCTAAAATCAAGATTATCGCACCAATTAGTATAAAAACAAATAATTAATGAGTCAAGAAATAAATATCACATTGCCTGATGGTACAGTAAGGGCATATCCTAAAGGAGTGACAGGCTATGAGATAGCCATGAGCATCAGCGAAGGACTGGCTAGAAATGTGCTGTCGGCCAAGGTGAATGGAGCGGTGTGGGATGCCTCACGTAAAATAGAAAAAGACGCAAATTTTCAGCTGTTAACGTGGAGAGATACTGAAGGAAAATCTACTTTTTGGCATTCGTCGGCTCATTTGATGGCGGAGGCACTGGAGGCATTATATCCAGGGATAAAATTAGGCATCGGTCCGCCGATAGAGCATGGATTTTATTACGATGTGGATTTTGGTGAAATAGAATTTAATGCGGATCGGTTAGAAGAGATTGAACAGAAGATGTTGGCGTTGGCAAGGCAAAAGAATGAATACATACGGTCTGAGGTTAGTAAGGCTGACGCAATCGATTATTTTACTAAGAAAGGAGATGAGTACAAACTCGATTTATTGGATGGATTAGAAGACGGAACGATTACCTTTTACAAACAAGGGAACTTCACAGATTTATGCCGAGGGCCACATATTCCGAATACAGGTTTTATCAAGGCTATTAAAATTATGAATATTGCTGGCGCCTATTGGCGAGGTGATGAAAATAGCAAGCAGCTGACTAGGATCTACGGGATTACATTTCCGAAGCAAAAAGAGTTAAAGGAGTATTTGGAGATGCTTGAGGAAGCAAAGAAAAGAGACCATAGAAAACTTGGAAAAGAACTAGAATTGTTTGCTTTTTCTGAAAATGTTGGGATGGGATTGCCGCTTTGGTTGCCGAAGGGAGCTGTTTTGCGAGAGCGGTTAGAGAATTTTCTGAAAAAGGCACAGCAAAAAGCAGGTTATCAGCCAGTGATTACGCCGCACATAGGCAATAAAAAACTATATGTAACTTCGGGGCATTATGAAAAATATGGTGCAGATTCTTTTCAGCCAATCTTAACACCCCATGAGAATGAGGCGTTTTTATTAAAGCCGATGAACTGTCCGCATCACTGTGAAATTTATAAAACAAAGCCAAGGTCATACAAAGATTTGCCCATCAGATTTTCTGAATTTGGAACTGTGTATCGTTATGAGCAAAGTGGTGAGCTGCATGGATTAACGAGGGTACGAGGGTTTACGCAAGATGATGCCCATATTTTCTGTACGCCAGAACAGGTAAAAGAGGAATTTGAAAAAGTGATTGACTTGGTTTTATATGTATTCAAGTCCTTGGGGTTTGATGACTATACGGCACAGGTTTCATTACGTGACCCTGAAAATAAGGAGAAGTATATTGGAACAGATGAGGTATGGGAAATGGCAGAAAGAGGTATTCAAGAAGCCGCGGATGAGAAGGGATTGGATACAGTAGTGGAGTTAGGCGAAGCGGCGTTTTATGGACCGAAACTCGATTTTATGATTAAAGATGCATTAGGTCGTAGTTGGCAGTTGGGTACTATTCAAGTAGATTATACTTTGCCCGAGCGATTTGAGTTAGAATATGTAGGTGCTGACAATCAAAAACACCGCCCAGTGATGATTCACCGTGCACCGTTTGGCTCGATGGAACGATTCATTGCCGTATTGATAGAGCACTGTGCCGGGAATTTTCCATTATGGTTGTCGCCAGATCAAATTGCGGTGCTGCCTATTTCAGAAAAATATGGGGACTATGCGCAAGAAGTATATGGAGCGTTGGAGACCGACGATATCCGAGGTTTTTTTGATAACAGGGACGAGAAAATAGGTAGAAAAATAAGAGATGCTGAGGTGAAGAAAATACCGTATATGATTATTGTGGGCGAGAAAGAACGGGATGAGAATATGGTATCTGTCAGGAAACATGGAGAAGGGGATTTAGGGAGTATGTCGCTCGATGATTTTAAGAAACTATTTAAATCAGAAATTTCTGGCCATTTAAATTAGAAATCAAATTAGAATTTAGTTTTGTATTCTTTTGATTAATAAAAATATTAACGATATTTGCGGTCGCAATTTTAAACACTAAACAAGGAGGTAGAAATCGCTAAGAGAATAAAAAGAAGATTTACGAGGGGCAGGAGAGAGGAACCATTTAAAGTCAATGAAAAAATAATGGCTTTTGAGGTGAGACTGGTAGGGGAGAATGTAGAGCAAGGAGTGTGCAGAAAAACTGAAGCACTCGATAAGGCTAAAGAGTTAGGGCTGGATTTGGTGGAGATATCACCCAAAGCAGATCCTCCAGTTTGCAAGATTGTTGATTATTCTAAATTTAAGTATGATCACAAGAAAAAGCAAAAAGATATTAAAGCGAAAGCTCAAAAGACGGTTGTAAAAGAAATCAGATTTGGCCCTAATACAGAGGAGCACGATTTTAATTTTAAGTTAAAACATGCGATAAGTTTTTTGGAAGACGGATCGAAAGTAAAGGCATACGTACATTTTAAAGGTCGGTCAATTGTTTTTAAAGAACGAGGAGAGATACTCCTGTTGAAGTTTGCGCAAGCATTGGATGAATACGCTAAGGTAGAACAACTACCAAAATTAGAAGGTAAGAGGATGTTTTTGTTCTTATCGCCAAAAGGTAAAAAATAAAATAAATAGATAAATAAAATGCCAAAAGTAAAAACAAAGTCAGGTGCGAAGAAAAGGTTTAAGTTGACGGGTACTGGTAAGATTAAGCGAAAGCATGCTTTCAAAAGTCATATCTTAACCAAAAAAGAAACCAAGCAGAAAAGAAACTTGACTAAAACAGGGCTTGTACACAAGTCTGACGCAAAGAACGTTAAAAGAATGTTGAATATTTAATTTGTCGGTTGATAAATTAGGTTTATGTTTTACCAGACTACTGGCTTAAAGACTTAGAAATAAGCGCCACAAGTCAAAAAATTTAAAAAAAATGCCAAGATCAGTAAATGCGGTAGCCTCAAGGGCTCGTAGAAAAAGGACACTTAAATACGCCAAAGGTTATTGGGGTAGAAGAAGTAATGTATGGACAGTAGCGAAGAATGCTGTTGAAAAAGGATGGGGTTACGCCTATCGTGATAGAAAAGTTAAAAAGCGAGAATTCAGAAAACTATGGATTATGCGTATCAACGCTGGAGCGCGGGAGTATGGTTTGACGTATTCTCAATTTATGGGGAAAGTTAAAGCTGCCAATATTGAATTGGATAGAAAAGTACTTGCTGACTTAGCAATGAATCACCCAGTAGCTTTCAAAGCAGTGGTTGATAAGGTAAAATAGAGATATTTTATAAGAAAATATTAAACTCCTAATTCGCTTACAAAAGCGAATTAGGAGTTTTTTTATTGTCTAAATGATTGAGAAAATAATTTTATTCTTTCCTAAAACACTGAGTTTGACGAATAATTCATTCCACAGAAGGGAAGATAAAGGGAATGTGGGATTTGAGGCATCAAAGGGGAAGAAATAGCTGGCTATTTCGACACTTTTATGTTTCAAAGATTGCGTTTTCTTTGCCTTTTCGCCAGCCTGGCGAACTTGAAGTTTCCCATTTCCGTCCTCCTATTTTCTTGCCTGCCAGCCGCAGGCAGGCATTAACCAGTTAGTCCTACGAAAATCATGAGTAGATAATGAAAAATTTCATCAAAGCTGTGAAAAAGTATTCGTCAAACTCAGGTTATTAGTCTCATATCTAATAGTTTTTTCCCTTATCTGTTTACCTATTCAATTCTCAAACCATAAAGGGAAAATAAAATTTTTAGAATTTTCTAAAATTAAAACAATTGTAATAATGAAGCATAAAAAAAACTTTTCAAATCTAGTGTTATTGTTTAATCTATTCTGGGTCCTACCATTGCTATTCATCATAGGTTGCAAAGACAAAAAAGTGGTACCTAAAAATGCAGCACCAAGTGAATTTTCCGTATCTGTTGTTCCTTCTAACACCAGTGCGGTATTGAATTGGACTACGGCGACAGATCCTGATGGTGACAAAGTGAAATACGGTGTGGTATTAAATGGGGCAGAAGTTGAAGCTTCACTCGAGGGTATAACGTATACTTTGGAGGCTTTGGAAAAAGAGACAAATTATACTGGTAAGGTAGTAGCGGCTGATGGAAAAGGAGGTTTTACCGAATCTAAATTTTCTTTTACAACTGTAGAGCCAGTCAATAATCCTCCTGGAGATTTCACTGTTTCTAGCGCTGTAGGGGGAAATGGCGCTACTATTTCATGGACAGCATCAACTGATCCTGATGGCGATGATGTGACGTATGATGTAGAATTAGGAGGAGAAAGCATCAAAACTAACCTTACCACGCTAAGTCACGCAATCACGGATTTGGAGTTTAGTAAAACCTATTCAGGTAAAGTAATAGCCAAAGATGCTAAGGGAGCCAGTACGGAAAAGCCTTTTAGTTTCGTAACGGGGGACAAAGTAAATAGTGCACCAGGTGATTTCACTGTAACCGCTGCTGTCAATGGAAATGGTGCAACTATTTCATGGACAGCCGCTACTGATCCAGATGGTGATGCTGTAAAATATGATGTTGAACTTAGTGGCAGTAATGTAAAAACTGACCTGACTGGACTAACACACACATTGACATCTTTGGATTACAATACCAATTATACTGGTAAAGTGATTGCCAAAGACGGCAAAGGAGGAACAAAAGAAAAGAGTTATAGTTTCACGACAGGAGTAGCGCCAAACAATCCGCCGGGTGATTTCGTCGCTAAGTTCGATTGGTTCGATGGCAACCTCGTCGGTTTTTCATGGACTAGTGCCATAGACCCTGATGGAGATGCGGTGACTTATAATACCGCATTGGATGGTACGACGATTGAAAGCGGGTTGACAGGCAATGAATCCTCAATTAACAATTTACTTTATAGTACTAACTATACGATTACAGTCACAGCAAGTGACGGAAAAGGTGGTACCTCATCCGATAGTTTTACTTTTACTACACTTGCGGCGCCACCAGAGCTTCCTGTGACGCATTTGAGCTATTTGTTGACAGAAGGAGACTTGTTTCAGTCAAAAGATGATTATGAATTTGGGTTAGAGTTTGAGCCGACTAAAGATGGTAAAATAACAGCGTTGGGTGCTAGGTTGTGTTTTGGAAATTATAAAGTCACCCTTTGGGATGTAGATACCAAAAGTATCATTACCTCAACAAATGTAAATATAACCGCCACTGATTGTGAAACATTAACCATGGTTAATATAGCGCCAGTTAATGTAACGGCAGGAAAAAAATACATGGTAACAACGAATGCTAATAACTGGTATAGATATGACAGTGATGGGGGAGGAGATATTCTCCCTGCAACAAAGGGCAATATTAAATTCAATAGGTATGGGTGGGTATTAACATTTGGTGCAATCACCACTTTTCCTACAACTTTTCACTTAGATTATTTTGCAGGGATTGTTGAATTTGAATTTGTTCCCAACCATTAATTTCTAAATCAATAACGCTGCTAGGCAATATGGTCTAGCAGTGTTTATTTCAGAAATGATGGGTGAACTGTTTACCTATTTACTTTCCAATCTATAAAGAAAAACTAAAAATTAAAGCACTGTAAATCACATGCCTACTCTTAGATTAATACTGTTAATATTATGTACTGCTTTAGTGCGCTTTGCACAAGCACAAGATGTTGGTAGCATTGCTGAACAAAAGGCATTTGATATCTCCGGCAATTTTTCTATAAGTACTAATTTGTATGGAACGACACGGGAAGCCCCCGTTCGAGCACCTTTTTCTTATGTGATTAGTGGTGCGCCTACCATTTCCATTTACGGAATTAGTATACCATTGTCACTTACATATAGTAATCAGCAGTTTAGTTACACGAAGCCATTTCAGCGCTATGGAGCGAGCCCATACTACAAATGGGTCAAGGTACATTTGGGACATAGAAACTTAAACTTCTCTCCTTATTCTATGACTGGGCAAACGTTTCTAGGAGCTGGCGTAGAACTCACACCTGGAAAATTTCGCTTATCTGCATTCTATGGCACATTTGAAAATGCTTTTGCGCAACGAGACCCATTTTTGCCAGAGACACTGAGAGGAGATACCTATAAACGAAGGGGATATGGTATGAAAGCTGGTTTTGAAGGAGAAAGAATAGGGTTTGATATCAGTGTATTAAAAATTATTGATAATGCTGAATCGGCCAATGAAACCCTAACAGATACATTATACATCAACCCGCAAGACAATATAGTAGTCAGCCCGAGTGTGCGATTTACACTATTCAAAAAAGTAGCCTTTCAAAGTACCTTAGCGGCGAGTGTGCTGACTAGAAATCAATTGGCACCGACAGGCCTGGTGGATGAAGTGTTGGTTAAAAGGTTTTCTGGGATTCTCAATGTAAACCAATCGACTAAAATGGCGTTGGCAGGTGATGCCTCTGTTAAACTGAACTTGGATAACTTTAGTATAGGTGTGAAATACCAAAGAATTGATCCACTTTATGAATCCTTAGGTTTATTTGGTATATCCAATGATTTTGAAAATTACACCATCAATACCGCTGTCAGTTTATTCAAAAACGTATTGCGTATTACTGCGTCTCAAGGATTTCAAAGAAACAACCTGGTTGATTCTAGGCAACTGACTAGTTTGAGAAAAATAGGCGCTTATAGTGCGAATATGGCATTGAAAAATGGTTTAAATATTAACGCCCAATACAGTAATTTTAAGTCAGATCAAGAGGCAGGATACATTGAGTTAAATGACACATTGCGCTTGGCGCTTATCAATAAACGGGCAAGCATTTCACCTTCTTACAGCTGGAAAAGTAATGATATCAGGCATACAATCTCTGCATTTGCTAGTACTCAAAATTTTGCAGACTTGAATCCACGCGGTGGAGTTTCCCTTGATAATAGTAGTAGCAATGGTAGTTTGAACTATCGATTTAGCGTAAAACCTACTCATTTATCAATGCGCATAGCCCTCAATTTTTCAAAATTTGAGTCCAATGAAAAGATTACAAATCGCTTGGGAGTTTCTATAGGAGCAAATAAAACGCTTGCGGATAATAAATTTAGAATTAACATCGGTACCTCTTATAAAAAGAGCAAAGTTGACCAGATGGATGATGGTTTTGTGCTGAATAGTAGATTTGGGATTAACTATAATGTAAACAAAAAGAATAGCCTATCTATTAGTGCAAGTATAATAAATAGACAGTCAATTATTAGCCAAGCCTTTACTGATTATAGAGGTCGATTTACTTACTCTCTTACATTTTAAAACATAAACAATGAGACAATTCATAAAACATCTTTCACTTCAACTATTTTTATTGATGTTTGTAGGCAATGCATTTGCACAGGTTGATGTGCAATTAAGCCTTGCCTCCCCTTCCAATTTAACCTTGGATGCTTTGAGTCAACGATTGACGGGATCGGTTATTAATACATCTAGTGAACCAATTACAATCAATTTTTCATTTGACATGACAAGTAATTATGGTTTGTCAATTCAAAGTCCACGAATTTTTTTAAATGATATTGATTTAGAAGCGGGAGAAATGAGGCAATTTGATTATGGTGACTGGCGTGAGTTATTCAGTTCAAACGTTATTATCTTACCAGTTGCAGAAGAGATATTTTTGCAAAGCAATCAACTATTTAAACAAGGGAATTACACCATATGCCTTAAAGCAAACACAGCGGGTACCAATATTTTTTTATCTCAGGGATGTACAACTTTTACCGCTAAAGGACAAGACCCACCAGAAATAACTTTTCCAGGCACTGATAAATATGAATTGTCCGAGAAATCATTGCCATTACGTGTGGATTGGTTTCAGCTCCCTAGCACACATGTTGAATACCGCGTGGAAATTGCAGATGCCAGTTATTTAGGAAATAATATAGGAATTGCTGGATATTTTGAACAAGCACCCCAAATTTATAGGGAAGAGGGTTTTTCTTCTTTTTCTCATGTCGTTGAGGATGTTGATTGGGAAGTAGACCATACTTATGCCATACGGGTTAGCTCTTACACTGAAGTGGGGGAAGCGACTGGAAGATCGGCTATTCATAGTAGGGTGAGACTATTCAAATATATCAGCGAAGAAGATACCACAACCGTAGCAGATATACCAAAAGAAAAAATACCAAAAAAACCGAAAGAAGATGACTCGCCAGTTGTAACAGACGGGTTGACAATGAATGCAATGCCCCATTATCCAATGAATAGCGATACGATTCCTTTTTTAGTATTTCCTACTGTAGTTGAGCTTTTTCCAAAAGGTAACACGATTAAAGGAATGATGTCAGTAACCACATTTAGTGAT
Organism: uncultured Roseivirgaceae bacterium; assembly: GCA_964424205.1. Lineage (GTDB taxonomy): Bacteria > Bacteroidota > Bacteroidia > Cytophagales > Cyclobacteriaceae > CAYRIF01. Next base: position 11,490 of record CAYRIF010000016.1, read on the forward strand.
GGAACGAACAAAACGAAGGATTTAACTTGGAACGGTGGTGCGAAAGATTTTTTAAATAATCAACCGGGGTTTGAAGATGCAGGAGATGAACTGGCATCTCTAATTCCTACCTATGATATTAATGAAACCAATGCTTTGGTTAGAGGAGGGCAGTATAATTGGTCGGCAGAAGTGACATTAGAAGAGGGGGATAATAAAGACAGTAAATTTTCAATTAATCCACAAAAATTTGTGGTAGGAATGCCAAAGCCCAGACAGGTTAGTCCAGCACCTGACACAGCAATGTCCCCTGGGGATATTAAATTCAGATGGAAAACCGCAGGAAAGCAATCTTCACGCATTACTCCGAAATTTCAGCTTGTTCATATCAAAGAAGACAAATCAGTAGAAAGCGCAGTGTTGGGCGATGTACATGAGCATTGGGTATTAGAAGTATTCAAATCAAATGATAAAGACCGGGATAATCTTGTACAACAATTTCATGATAAGCTAGATATCACGCCAGAAATAATGGGCGCTTCACGGTTGTTTGACTTGGAGCGATTTGAGGAGGTTATTTATGGCAATTTAGAACATACTTTTAATATGACAGAAGAGGGAAACTACTGGTGGAGAATTGCTTGGTTAAGAAATCCTGATAAGTTCTCAGAAACAGATTTAGAAAACCTGACAGAAGCACAATTATATCATAGCACTTCATTACGACCATTTACTATCGGGTCACTTGCTGTGGCAAATACGCCTGATGATGCAAGTGACTGCCAATCGAACTGTATTATAGCCAAACCTAATAGCACAGGGAGTACTGCGTTAAATGTAGGAAGTACTACTAAAATTGGAAAATTTGACCTTAAGATAAGTAGTGTTTCTGGAAGCGAAAGCGAGGGTTATAAGGGTGAAGGAATTGTGGAAATACCATTTCTAAATAATTTGAAATTAAAAGTTGAATTTGATAAAATTAAGGCAAATGCTGACAACAGAATACACACTGGTACGGTCACAGCAAAGCGTGAAAGTACCAATAGTTTCGTTACCAACGAAGGGATGCTAAAAGGTAAAATTGTTAAAGGGTTAACCCTATTGGAGGCAGATGGAGCGGTGGCGAAAGCGATTGATGAATCAATTTCTAATACAGGTAGACTTATTAGTACTTTGGCAGGGTCTGAAACAGCGCTACCGGTAGGTTGGGATTTTGAGATAGATGAAAAAAGAATACGCCTGGCAATTGTGGATATTGATTTCAGTACTACCGTAACCAATATGGGAGCGATAGCATTGGCGGACATTCCCTATACTGGTGACGACGGATTAGAACAAAAAACCGTGATTAGTTTAGCAACAAAAGAGCTGTGCATTAATCCTGCAGGAATCAATGGAGATGGTAAATTTTATGTACCAGAAGACTTAGTGATTAATCCGGATGGAGACAATGTTTTTGCCATTAAGGGGTTTAAAGAATCAGGCACCACAAAAGATGGTGTAACGCGGGATCCGATAGATTACACCTTTTTACAATGGGATTGTAATGGATTTAAAGCCATGAACCTAGCCATGCAAATTAAATTCTCGAGAGAGGCAATAGTACCGGAAGATGATAAAGGAAAAGTACTAGACAATGGTAATGTCATTGCTTCAGCTAGTTTTAACCTCAAAAAAGAAGATGCTAAGTTTAACTTAATTTCTAAAATCAATTTTTCTAATGGCTTTCAATTACCGCAAAAAAATGCGCAAGGATGGAGTTTTAAAGCCTCTGATGCATGGCTCGATTTATCGACAGTAGATAACCCAACTGGACTCACTTTTCCAAAGGGATATGTAAAAGAAACGACAGACCCTAGACTGGCCAATACATGGAAAGGGTTTTGGATTGATAAGATTGAGGTGAAGGCACCCCACTTTATTGAATCATCCAATGAGCAACTTTCCGTGACTGTTAATGATTTTATTATCGATCCCAAGATTACTTTTTCATTCTTAGTAAAAGATTTACTCCCATTGGACAAAGATGCTACCATTGAGGGGGCACATGTATCAGTGGATAGTCTTTTTTTAGAGGTATTACAAAACGACTTTAAAAAAGGAGGTTTTACAGGAAGAATGGCATTGCCAATTGCAGAAGACAAACCTAGTCAGATGTTTAATTATAGGGTGTTATTTGACAATGCGATTGCCACGGATGATAGTCCATCTGGGTTAGGATTGGTAATGACAGCACAGCCAAGTAAAGGTGGTGTGGAAATAATATCAAAAGGTTTTATGATGAAGGGAAAAATAGCGGAAACCTCCTTTATTGAAGTTGGAATAGGAAGAGAAAACTATGCTAAGTTTGAATTGAATGGCACTTTTAATATTTCTACAGATTTTGATAATGATATTGCAAAAACCATATCACTTCAAATGCCTGGCATAAAAATAGAAGGAATGAAATTTGACAGTTCTAAACCTAACAGCATGTTTGTCTGTGATGATTGTTTTAAAACTAGTCTGGCCAGTCCGCAAAAAACCATGTCAGGATTTCCATTGTCGCTGGAATCCATTAAAGGAGGAATAAAGGATGGGAATCCGGTACTGAGTATTGAACCTATGATTAGCCTAATGGGTGATGATGATAAATTTGCGGCCTCTACAAAGATTGATATTGTAGCAAATATGAAAAAAGTAGGGGGAAAATGGGATTTTGGACTTAAAGAGGTAGATGTAAAAGCAATTTCGTTGGATGCGACCATTAGTAAAATATCAGTGAAAGGAGCACTAGAATTTTACGATGATGCCGGAAAAAAAGGAACAAAAGGAGATCTTGCAGTAGTGTTGCCAGCTGGGATAGCTGGCACATTGAGTGGTGATTTTGGCACCTATAAAAAACCAGGCGCTACAGCAGCAAAATTTGATACCAAAGAATGGTATTCCTATTGGCAGCTCGATGGCACAATTATGTTTGGAAAGACCGGCATGCCCTTTGGTGCGGTAGCACTCTATGGTGTTGGCGGGGGTGCTTCTTATCATATGACTCAGGGTGCGTTGCCAAATGGCAGTACGCTGACTAGTGCGGTGAGTAGTAACAAGGACACGTCAAAAAGTAAAAAAGCTACTTCATCAGGCACAGATTATACACCTGATTTTGATACAGGTTTAGGACTGAAATTTACTTCCTTGTTTGGATCCGTAGGTGGTGGAAAAGTGTATAATTTTGACGTGACACTATCAGCCGAGTTTAATAACAACAACGGATTAAAAAAACTAGGCTTAGCGGGTAATGCGAGGATATTACCTGACGATGATAAACCTTTTACAGCCACTGCGCCCATACAAGCCTACGTACATTTAGGACTTGAACGTCTTGACAATCCAGACAACCTGCTCATCACTGGTGATTTTATTGTCACTCTAAACATGCTTGATGGAACATTGAAAGGCATTGGATCGGCTACAGATAACCCAGTCGGATACCAAGAAAATATATTAGTCGATGCTACATTTAAGTCAGATAAAGAGAGCAAGGAATGGTATTTCATTATGGGAACGCCTGAGAAACGAGCAGGAATTTCTGTTTCTTTAGGTAAAGTGGAACTGGCTTCAGTAACTGGCTATTTCTTGGCGGGTAATGCCCTGCCTCAAGGAATCACACTAGGATTGCCTGCACCAACCCAAGCTTTTTTAGATATTCAGGCGAAGGCGAGGGGTGGTAAATTTCGGGCAAAAACACTGGATAGTGATGCCGTAGATCCAAGTATTGTAAATGGCGCTGGTGGAGAAATCAATAAAAAAGCAAGTGGTTTTCAGTTTGGTTTGGCGATGAGTACTGGTGCGAGCGCAAGTGCTTTATTTTACTATGACTTGGGTATTGCAGTGGGTTTTGATTTATTAATGAAAAATGTTGAATCCTGTCAAGGGTCCGTCACTAACAAAACGTATAGGCCTGGGTGGTATTCGCAGGGACAATTTTATGCTGGAATTCATGGTGAATTTGGCTTAGATGTTGATTTATGGTTTATACAGGGTAGGTTTCCAATTTTAGAGGCCTCCGCAGCCTTGTTGCTGCAAGGAAATATACCTGAACCAGTGGGTTTTAAAGGAGAAGGAGATATTGCCTATAGTATATTGGGAGATTTGCTAAGCGGCAATTACCACTTTGAAATGGTGGTGGGGGAAGAATGCATGCCCTTAGTCAATAAGGGAGGGGCTTTGGATGACTTGGATATTATTCAGGATATAAAGCCTGCAGGAGGCAATGAGGTGAGTGTGTTTTCAAAATGTGCTGCTACTTTTGCTATTTCTGTCGATAAAATATTAGAAATTCCTATTTCAAAAGATGAAGTTATAATTGTCCGACCATTTATAAAAAAATGGACTTTGAAAGATAATCAGAAAAACAGGTTTGTGAATTGCAAACCAATCCAATTGACCAATGAAAATGGTGCGGCGATTTTAGAACCTGAAGAAATGCTTGATGGACATAGAAAATATACCCAGTATTTACGGGTAGAAGCAAAGGAAAGAGTTGGGAGTAAATGGACTGCTATCATTGATGAAAAAACTAAAAAGGCGTGGTATAATGATGAAACAGTATCATTTAAGACTGGTGATGTTCCTGATGTTATAGTTGAACAGAACGTAGTATTTACTTACCCAATCCATGATCAAAAACATTTCCTTAAGAAAGAAACTGCGTTTGGTGGAGGATTAGGATATGTGGCACTTAAACTAGCGCAGGATAAGGGCAAAAAAGTATTTGATCCTAGTACAAACAAAGAATTTATAGCAAGGTTTGTTAAAATTGATGGCACTAACGCGTATATAGAATCACCACTTACTTTTACCCATGCACGAAAAACAATTGGATTTAGCGTGAATAAACTCGAAAATGACCAAGTTTACCTGCTTCAGCTGGTATCTAAAGATAAAGTGGAGAATACAAGTACCAACGCTACAAAACCAATTATTTCAGAACAACAAACGGCGGCTGTTGCTGCTGCAAATAATCAGAATGTTGGTGTTGCACAGATTCCACGACAAGACATGCCTTTGGGTGCAGTAATTGCATTGCAAGAAACAAATATAAATATTCTATCCAATAAATTTGGAGTTTCAAAAGTGACCATGAAAGAAAGAAAACTACCGGATGGTCTTGTTTTCAATCCTAGCGAAAAAATATTGTATGAGTATTATTTCAAAACCAGTCGCTTTGATAAGTTTGAGGAAAAGGTGGCAAGTTTGAGTTGGGACTTTAAGTTTGATAAGCCTGGTTCGCTTGCTGTAAACGAAAATGCCACATTTGATGCTGTATGGGATGAATTGCCAGAAATGTACGATAAAGAGGGAAGGGGAAAGGTGAAGCAGCTAATAAATGTAACAATCGATAAAAACAATAATCATTACATAAAAACGAAAGTAAAAAATTTGAATAATCTGTATAATTCAATAAAAGTACCCGTTATAAAATACCGCCTTGGAAGAAATGGAATTTCCTTGAAAGACTATTCAGAAGGCGTTGATTTTGCTTACGAATCTAAGTTTGACACTCCCTTGTCCAAAGCGGAAATTGATAACTCTTTTGAGACTGAAAAACGTAATTCAGATAAATTCAATACTTGGGCAAAAGACAGGGGTGCGGAAATTGATGCGATACAATCCGCTAATTCACCTGTGGCAGCGTCACCTAATAGTGATTATAATAATAGCAGTTATAGTCCTACTGTCATTTCTGGAAATACTAGTAGTGGTGATACTTCGAGCGGATATCAATATGCGGATTACTTTATAACTGGTACTTTGGCGACGGCGGTAAAAACACCCAACGTGACAATAAATCATAGGTTGCCAAGAATTGCTCATGCCAATCTTAGAGAAATGAAACGGTCATTTTTGCCTACCACGGCAGGTGAACTTGATTTATGGGAAGTAAAGGAACAAACAGTATCTGGGATTCGAGTAGGTTCTTGTCATAATTTAAAAACACCTAGTAAATCAACGCATTATGTTAATATGTATAAGAAGCGGTATTCAGACAAGCAACTGTACAAGTATATTATTAATAAGCCCACGGGCGGTGATTTTTTAAGAATTTTTGATAGAACTACCTATAATAGAATACAACAAATTAAAGGGTATCAGAAAAACTTAGGCTATCCGAAGTATGCAGATAATGGTCAGCCAATACGGAAATCAATATCGTTTATATTACAATATCAATATCCCATACCAACGGGGGGTACTTCAGTGCGTATGCAGCCAGGGAGCAAAGTAACCATCACTAACTAAAGTTTAAAATAATGAAAAAGACAATTCTATTAACGCTACTATTGCTGGTTTTATCTTACGTTTCACAAGCGCAAGACAGCGCAGACACCGCTGCGGTGGTCAAGAGAAAACTGATGCTCAAAGCTAAAAATACAGGCAAAAAAATCATACTACGGTGGGCACCCGATAGCCCTGGCGCATGGCATGTGTCCAATGCCAAAGGTTATATGATAGCGCGTTTGGCTTATAAGGACGATGCTGATTTTTTGAGCAAAGGATATAAATTATTAACGCCTGATACACTGAGGCCATGGGCATTGGACAAATGGGAATCTATAGCCAATGAGGCATCAGGCGATAAATATGCTGCCATTGCCGCACAAGCGATACACGGGAAAAGAAATTTATCTGACCCAGAAAATAATGAGGCGAATTTTTTACAGAAAGCCAATGAACTCAATAATTTGTACGCTTTTGCCATGCTTGCGGCTGAATATTCTCGCAATGCTGCTTTGGCATCAGCATTGCGATTTGAAGATACAGATATCGATCCATCCATGAATTATATATACAAGGTATCTAGTAACGCTACAAGTGAATTCTATCCGATTGAAACTGCCTACGTCATGGTAGAAGGGAATAAAGTGGATGTGAATGTTGTGCCAACAATCAATGAAGCAGTAGAGGGCGAAAAAACGATTGTTATTAAATGGGACAGGTCATTATCAACGCATTACTCTGGATGGTTTATCGAAAAGTCTTTTGACAATGGCAGGACATTCAAAAGGCTAAACAAAGACCCTTACATCCATAGTGTAGGAAATAACAAAGCAGTGGATTACATCATGTATAAAGATTCAATCGATGCCCTTTACGAAAAATATCAATATAGAATCATCGGTATCAATACATTTGCAGAATTGAGCAAACCTTCAAAGCCCATCATTGCCATGGGTAGAGATAGAACACCTCCGGCTACTCCAAGGAATATCCATGCAATACAAATATCTCCAAATAGTCAAAAAATTACTTGGGAGGTAGCAGAAGTAGCACCAGATTTAAAGGGCTTTTACATCACTAGAACGGCAAGTATAGGCAGCAAAGAAGCACTGATTACCCCTAAATTGTTATCGAAAGATACCCGTAGTTTCATTGATAATTCATACGAGCAAATGTCCGACAATTGGTATCAAATCTATGCACTAGATACTGCTGGAAATGCCATAGTAGGTTATCCTGAATACGGATCTGTAAGAGATGATTTTCCTCCTGCAGTACCCACTAATTTTAAAGGAAAAATAGATACTACCGGTGTGGTGACATTGAAATGGGATTTAGGCAAAGAGAAGGACTTGTTTGGCTATCATGTATATTTCTCCAATCATAAAGATCATGTATATGCAAGGCTTACCAATAAACCTATTAGAGACACGGTATTTGTAGATACACTCAGACTAGATGTACTTACCGAAGAAATATACTATACCATAAGAGCAGTAGATATTCGCAGAAATACCTCAAAAGATTCCAAAGTACTAAGGCTAAAAAAGCCAGATATACTACCGCCTGTTGCCCCTGTGTTTAACGACTACCATGTTTTAAAAGAAGGCATCAAACTGTCATGGGCCCCCAGTAGCTCGCACGATATAAAGAGCCACTACTTATATAGAAAAGAAATCAAAACAGACAACTGGGAACTGATATATCGTACTGATGAGATAAAAAATCAAGACAGCTATATTGATAACAGTACGCAGGCAGGGAAGACCTACAAATACAAGTTGGTAGCAGAAGATGATGATGGGTTAAAAGCGGATGGTGTATATATGATTACGCTGACGGCTATTGATTTTTCCGTGCCTACGGCGGTAAGTATGTTAGAGGTTTACACCATTACAGAAAACCAACAGGCAGTAGTAAAATGGAGCTACCCAAAGAAGGGAGTATTTAGTTTTGTTCTTTTCAGGGCAGTGAACGGCAAAGGGTTTAACATAATAAAAACCTTAAATAGCGAAGAGACAAGATATGTTGATAACAAATTAAATATTGAAGACAGTTACGAGTACGCAATACAAGTGCAATACCCTGAGCGTAAGAAGAGTGGATTTAGCCCAATCAAGAAGGCGGTGTTTTATTAAGAAAAGAAAAGCCTTTGTTTTGAAGCCTCAGTTTGTTGGTATTTTTTTCAACAATTATGCAATACAAAAGGACTGTTAAAACACTAGAATAGGAACGGTTTTGCCAGCATTGAGATAACTAAGCAATTGACGAATTAATTAAGATATAAATGATATACCTATGAAACGATTAATAATACTTTCCATCATTGGCTTTTGTTTGCTTGCTCAAACAGAACTCAAAGCGCAGTTTACATTGGAGCTTGTAAAAATAAAATGTTTGGTATCTGAAGATAATGGGGGTGACGAAACCTATATAAAGGTTGATGGTAAAAAAATATGGAATTATGGTGGTAATGATATGGAAAACCAAAATGTAAGGGTTTTGAATTCGGTAGCACGAACGCCATTTAATTGCCCGATTCTTTTAGAAATATATGATGAAGACTCCCCAAGTGCTGACGATTTATTAGGACAACTTTTAGTGAATGTGTCACCTGCCGACTATAAAAATATTGGTAAGGTACAATCAAAAGAATTTAGAAAACAAGACTCATGGTATAGAATTACTTATAGAATATGGCTTGATGATTTGTAATAGTTTTTACCTTTCATGGGTAAATGAAGGGTAAGTAATAGACTACATTGAGATAGCAGTGTTGATTACGTACGATTGAGTATCACACTGCATAATTTTCGTTAAGTTTAGAATATAAATTTCTCAAGACTGCTTGGTCTGCGAGGACACAACTTGAAGAAAAGTGCTGATGCCTCCCTTTGTTGATGTTTTTACTCGAATACCTTATTGAATTAATAATTATTTTATTTCCTGTTTACTTTTTCATCTTTGATGCTATAAAGGAAAACAAAAACACGGTTTTTGAAAAACTAACTTACTTAGAATAAAATATTATGAGAACACGAAACATATTAGTAATTATTAGTGTATTGGTAGCAACCTCATTTTTCTTTGCTTCCTGTAAAAAAAAAGAGGAGAACTCTTATCCAATTAGTGGGGATTACTACTTGAAGGTTAAAATAGATGGGATAGAATATTCATTCAATAACAGCGTATTTGTAAATGCATCTTCGCTTAAAGTAGGGTTAATTGCGATCAGCCCAAATGATGGTTTTGGTAAAAATATGGCAATTGTTGTTACATCAAAAGATCCAAAAGTAACAGGCACATTCACGGAGGAGTTTACGGCTGTTTTCACAGAAGACGGACGGACAGGAGCTTGGGATGCTGACGGGAATAGTCGTACAATTACCATCTTGAAAAATACTGATGTTTATATTGAAGGTACTTTTTCATTTTCAGGATATGACTTGGTGAGTAAAACAACAAAACAATTTTCAGAAGGTAGTTTTAGAGCAAAAAAATAAACAAAGAAGTTCTTTTATAGCAGTGTTATGTGAAAACACACACCATTCTTCTCCGTGGTCTGTGTCCTCACAGAACACTCCTGCATGTCCTCTTTCCTTTATATTTCTTGGATAAAACCTGCCCCACCAAAGCCAAAATAGCAAAATGGAGCGTTGCCTGTTTTTAGAAAGAAGGACAAATGTTCCCTTGATGCTATAGTAAAAAAATAGGCTCACCTTACGCCCTCTCAGGGTGCTTTGACCGCACATATTCTTGTTAAAAAACACCGTTATAGACAGCCTAAGTTAACGACTATGTTGTTTTTACTAATAATCTCAGAGAACTAAAAGCCTTAACGCAATCGAATTAATCTCAAATCTTCCTAGTCTCACCTCTAAAAATCTTCCCACCTCCTGTTTACCTATTCATATCTCATGCTATAAAAGGCAAATAAAAATCATTTAAAAAAATACAAATTATGAAAACTAGAAAATTAGTAATGGTCACAACTTTGATAGCAGTGATAATGTTTAGCCAAAAAGCAAAGGCGCAAACCACAATAGGTGCAGGACTTGTTTACGGAACAGAAATTAAAAGTGCGGGAATAAATGCGGTAGGGCAATTTTTTGTGAAAGAAAATATTGCCATTGCACCATCATTCACCTATTATTTTCCTAAGAAACTTGCCGGGGATTTTAGCCTAAAATGGTATGAAATCAATGCTGATGTAAACTACTATTTTAATGCGGGAGGAAACATCAAACCTTATGGACTTGGAGGAATAAATGTTTCTATTGTATCTATTCCTACGTTTAATTTTGGCGGTTTGTTTGGTGGAGGCGGTGTGGGCTCTGGTAGTACAAGTGTTTCAAGATTCGGAATCAACTTAGGAGGGGGTGCAGATTTTGATATGGGTAGTGGTGTTACGCCATTTGCACAATTAAAATACACAACTTCATATACTGGTCAATTGGCAATTGAAGCAGGCGTTCGCTTCAAATTAAAATAATTTTAAATTATAAAAACGTAAAATCATGAAAAAGTATAAAAACCTATTATCGCTAAGTCTGTTATT
>CAYRIF010000017.1:0-22282 GCA_964424205.1 uncultured Roseivirgaceae bacterium
AAGCTTGCGCAAGGTGAGACTAAACCTTATAGGTTTTTTTGTACGCCGAAGCATTAGCGTAGGTGTAAAAACCTGTTAGGTTTGACAACTTCTTTATAAATACTTCGTATTTTTGTACTATGAGTAAAAGAGGAAGGGTATTGGTGGCTATGAGTGGAGGAATTGACAGTTCTTTGGCTGCATTACTATTACACGAGCAGGGCTATGAAGTAATAGGGATGACCATGAAGACGTGGGATTATGCCGCATCAGGAAGCAGCAAAAAAGAAACAGGTTGCTGTAGCCTTGATTCCATTAATGATGCCCGCAATATGGCTGTTCACTTAGGGTTTCCGCATTATATTTTGGATATTAGAGATGAGTTTGGTGATTATGTCATTGACTATTTCACCAATGAATACCTAGATGGGCGAACGCCCAATCCATGCGTGTTGTGTAATACGCATATCAAGTGGGATGCCTTACTAAGAAGAGCAGATCAACTTGGTTGTGAATTCATAGCCACTGGACATTATGCCAAAATCAGGCAAGAAAATGACAGGTATATCATCTCAAAAGGCATTGACGAAACCAAAGACCAATCCTATGCACTTTGGGGAATTTCGCAAGAGAGCCTGAGCAGAACCATTTTTCCGTTAGGAAATATGAAAAAAACAGCAATCAAGGAGATGGCAATGGAAAAAGGATTTGTTGAATTAGCCACCAAGTCTGAGTCTTACGAAATTTGTTTTGTGCCTGACAACGACTATCGAGGCTTTCTAAAAAGAAGGGTTGATGGTCTCGAAGAAAAAGTAAACGGTGGCGAATTTGTATTGGAAGATGGTGCGGTAGTTGGCAAGCATGAAGGCTATCCATTTTATACCGTTGGACAAAGAAAGGGTTTAGGTATAGCTTTAGGATATCCTGTATATGTTATTGATATTCAGAAAGATACAAATAGAGTAGTACTAGGAACTTTTGACGAACTGGCTAGGGATGGCATGTATGTATCGCAACTAAACATGGGAAAATACGCTGATCTGAACGGACTTAGGATGGATACTATTACAAAGGTAAGGTACAACGATTCCGGCAGTCCTGCTGTGATAGAACAAGTTGGAGACACCGTAAAAGTGTTCTTTGGAAAAGGCGTTCATGCCGTTGCCCCAGGACAGGCAGCAGTATTCTATGAAGGGGATGATGTGATTGGTGGTGGTTGGATTAATGCTAGTTTTCAACAAAAAAACATAATGCAGCAGCTTACTCATTTAAAGAGATAACAGAAAATGGCTTTTCTAAAAAATATATTGCTGACAATACTCCTGCTCTTTCTTTTTTCGGGATGTGGGTCAACCATAGAGCCTGGTAATTCAAAGGTAGGCTTCACTTACTATCCCTTGGAAAAAGGGTTGTTTAAGGTTTATGATGCGGAAGCAATAGCCTTTACAATTTTAGGATTTGATACAACAAAATTCCAGCTCAAGGAAATCGTTGCAGACTCATTCTTAACTGCTGTCAATGAATATACCTACATTTTAAACAGATTCACCCGCCCTACAGCGCAAGATGATTGGAAGCTTGACTCCGTCTGGACGGCGCGTAAAACTTTCACTCAAGTAATTGTGACGGAAAATAATATACCATACGCCAAACTCTCTTTTCCCATTAAAAAGGGACTAGTTTGGGATGGGAATGCACATAATGCAAAAAAGGAGGATATTTATTTAATGCAAAACATTGGAGAAAGCCAAACCTATAGTGGGAAATCTCTAAAAACACTGACAGTGGTGCAAGGAGATGATAAGACATTGGTAAAAAACGATGAGAGAAACGAAACGTATGCCGAAAATGTAGGATTGGTGAATAAACATTTGCTTGTGGTTGACTATGTTTCGGACAGTCAAGACGAACAATATGGAAAGGATATCATTGTTGGAGGACGTTCTTATAAACTATCACTTATTTCCTATGGGAAAGAATAAACCATTTCTGATTTTTCTTTTGCTCTTTAGTAGTGTACAGACCTTTGCACAAATTAATAGGTATATTGTTCACTTCTCCGACAAAGAAAATACAACCTTTAACATTTCCAACCCTGAAGAATTTTTATCTGAACGAGCCATTCAAAGAAGGGAGACACAAGGAATAGCAATTGCTGAAAATGACTTGCCTATAAATACCAATTACATTGCAGCTGTGGAAAATTTGAATGTCAAAATTTTCCATCATTCTAAATGGTTCAATGCGATTTTGATTGAAGCTGAAGAGAGCGTCATTCCTAATATTGAAGGCCTATCATTTGTCGATTCAGTTTCATTTGTTGCTCCAGATCATATGTTAAATGGTAGAAAATCAAATACTAACAAGTTCCAAGGAACACGAGAAGGGAAAGGAATATTAGCGGCTCCTACCGATGTCCAAAATAATATGTTGGGTGCTATCAATATGCATGCCGCTGGGTTTAGTGGAGAAGGTATGTTGATAGGAGTTTTTGATGTTGGTTTTGAAGGGGCAGATAATCGAGACTACTTCCAACACTTATTTGATGGAAACAAAATTATTGGAACGTTCGATTTTGTACGCAATGCTACGAATGTATTTGTGAGTCACAACCACGGCAGAAGGGTTTTATTTTGCATCGCTTCCTATATTGAAAATAGCATTACCGGCACCGCACCAAATGCGAATTTTATCTTGTGCCGGACAGAAGATATCGATACTGAATATAGAATTGAAGAGTATAATTGGCTTTTTGCCGCTGAATATGCAGATAGTGCTGGCGTTGATATTATCAATACCTCCCTGGGGTACAATGAGTTTACAGACCCTGCGATGAACTATACCAAAGCGCAGATGGATGGAAAAACAGCAATCATTTCCAAAGCAGCGCAAATCGCCATTGACAAAGGGATATTACTCGTAGTATCAGCAGGAAATTCAGGAAATGACGCATGGCAAATCATCACCGCCCCTGCTGATGTGGCAGATGTATTGACAGTTGGTGCGATACAAGTTGATAGTGTTAAAAGTAGTATCAGCTCCCATGGAAATAATTTAGTTCCTTTTACCAAACCTGATGTAGTCGCTTTAGGAACTAATGCGGTCACCGATTACAGCACAGCTAACAATACCTATTTCACCTCATCAGGCACCTCATTCGCTTCTCCCCTTGTGGCTGGATTAGCAGCAGGTATTTGGCAGGCATTCCCTGATAAAACAAATAAAGAAATAGTAACCTTAATGAGAAATTCAGGACACTTAGCCTCAGCGCCAGATAATGAAACTGGCTACGGTATTCCCAATTTCAATCGTGCCATGACACTGGTTCTTGGTGTAGAAGATAATCTGACCAATGAGGAATTTATCATTTACCCCAATCCCACTCCGGGTAAAGTCTCCATACAGTCAAAATCAACCAACCCTATTAGAACTATATCGATTGCTAATATCTTGGGACAAGAAATAATTCGTAAAATATTCAATAATAACACAAATAAACTAGACATTGATTTAGAGAAATTGACCAAAGGATTATATATCCTTTCTATTAATTCAGGACAAAAGAAAATCAAGTTCTTTAAAAACTAACTAATACTACCTATTTTTGGGGCTGCCAACAATAATTGTAATCATAAAAGGTTAATAGACTAGGTGAAAATTCAACGTGCTACTTTTTTTGTAAAATACACATTTCAAATTATTTTTTTGATGGGGCTTTTTAGTTCAAGAATTGCTGTTGCACAACATGTAACAATTACTGGCATTGTAAAAAACGCAAATAATGAAGCTATTGAAGGTGTAAGCGTTGTGATACTTGCTCTGAACCAAGGGACTTCGACAAATAAATATGGTGAATTTAATCTTTCCATTCCTTATCAAAAAGATATAAACATTACTTTTACCCATATCAAGTACAAAAAGCAAACTAAATCCTATAGGTTACATTCAGGAGATGAATCTCTGACGGTAGCATTAGTTTTGGAAACAGACATCAAACAACTCCATCAAGTAGAAATAAAGGAAGAAGCCGAAAGCCAAGTCATGCGTGAAAAAATCAGTGTCACACAGCTCGATCCTAAAAGTGCTCAGGTGCTCCCCTCTCCTTTCGGAGATTTCAACAAAGTACTAGCCACTTTACCTGGTGTCATCAGTAACAATGAATTGTCCGCTACCTATTCGGTGCGGGGTGGAAATTTTGATGAAAACCTGGTATATGTGAATGGCATGAAAATTTACCGCCCCTTTCTGATTCGTTCAGGGCAACAAGAAGGACTTAGTTTTATCAATCCTGATTTGGTCAAAAGCATCGAATTCTCTGCAGGAGGCTGGCAGCCTAAATATGGCGATAAACTTTCCTCTACCCTAAATATTGACTATAAAACACCCACAGAATTTAGCGGCTCTATCACACTCGGTTTGCTTGGCGGTACTGCGCACTTTGAAGGCATTAATAAAAAGAAAAACATCACTTATCTATTAGGTATTCGCAATAAAAACTCGCAGTATTTATTATCTACCCAAGAAACAAAAGGTGGCTACCGACCAAGATTTACCGATATTCAATCTTACTTTAATGTTGACCTGAGTAAAGAAAAAGATAATTCAACCGTATTAGGGCTATTGTTTTCTTTTGCTAGAAATAGATATTTAGTAACTCCTGAAACAAGGGAAACAAATTTTGGGACATTGAATACACCAAAACGTCTGCTAGTAGCATTTGACGGAAGAGAAGTATTAAATTATGATTTATTACAAGGTGGCATGACTTTTAAACATCAGTTTTCAAAACGATTTAAAAGTACAGTTACAATATCAGGCATGCGGTCGGTCGAAAGAGAGAATTTTGATATTGAAGGTGGGTATCGCTTATGCGATGTGGACAAAAATCCTAACAGTGCAGGATTTAATAGCTGCCTTATCACTCGAGGAATTGGTACAGATTTTGACCATGGTAGAAACAAATTAAAAGCACAAATTTTAGACATTGTAAATAGCAATGCGGTCATACTGAATGATAAAAACAAGATAGAATTTGGCGTCGGGTATTCCCTCCAAAAAATTGATGATGTGATTGATGAATATGCATTTGAAGATTCCCTTGATTTTGTCACAATAACCGACGTACTCAAAACCAAGCTTAATGTAGAGACTGCTATTTTAACTGGATTCCTACAACATACCTATTTAATAAATGACAGACAGTCAATTACTTATGGGGTAAGATTGAATTACAGGGATCTTAACAACCAACTGCTCGTAAGCCCTAGAGTGCAATATTCAGTTAAACCTAAGTGGGAGAAAGATGTCGTTATTAAAGCTGCCATCGGTGTATACCAGCAACCCCCGTTCTATCGTGAATTGCGGGATTTTGAAGGCATCTTGCACAAAGATTTGAAAGCACAGAAATCAATACATTTCATCACCGGTATTGACTATAACTTCAAATGGTGGAGTAGAGATTTTAAGTTTGTATCTGAACTCTACTACAAGAAACTGAACAATGTAATTGCTTATGATATAGACAATGTGAAAGTCAGGTATTATGCAAATAATAGAACCAAAGCATATGCCACTGGGATTGATTTTCGGGTTAGCGGAGAATTTATTCCAGGCACCGAATCCTGGTTTAGTTTAGGCTTGCTGAATACGAGAGAAGACTTAGAAGATGATGACAACGGTTATGTGAGACGACCTACCGACCAACACATCAACCTAGGGATTTTCTTTCAAGATCACTTACCCAATGACCCAACTGTCAAAGTCAATTTAAATTTTCTTTTTGGCAGTGGCTTGCCTTTTGGACCGCCCAATGACATCAACCATCGGAATAGCCTCAGAGGCAGGGCATATCGAAGAGTGGACATTGGCTTCTTAAAATACTTTGAAATGAAGAATAGCAAACTCATAAAATCTATTTCTGTTGGTCTGGATGTGCTTAACCTTTTCGGAGTAGACAATACCATTTCTTATACTTGGATCAAAGACGTTAATAACGATTCATGGGGAGTTCCCAATAACCTTTCTCAACGATTTTTTAACTTAAAAGTGCGGGTGCTTTTTTAAATAGGGTCTGCTGAAAAGGCCCTACATACACAGCTAAACCCCATCAATCTCTGCTATTACAAAAGCACTGCCACCAATAAAAATCAAATCATTCCTTCTTGCTTCAAGTCTAGCCTGATCAATTGCGTCATTTACGTCAATAATAACACTGCCATTCAATTCATGCTTTTCTGCTTTCCTGTACAGGTCTATTGCATCAAGCGCTCTTGGTATTTTTGCTTCGCAAAAGTAGTAAGTGGCTTCCTTAGGAAGCAAGCTCAATATTTTATCCATGTCCTTATCCTTGACCATTCCCCATACAATGAATAATTTATCATAATGTGTACTTTCTATTTGATGCATCATCGCCCTCACTCCTGCTTCGTTGTGCGCAATATCGCATATCATCAGCGGACTATTTCCTAAGACTTGCCACCTTCCCTTGAAATTGGTAAGCGCTGTTACATTTTCTAAGCCATGCGTAATGTCTTCTTCCATAATCACATACCCTTTCTTTTTTAATAGCTCAATTGTCTGTAGTACTCCTGCAATATTTTTTAATTGAAAATCCCCTTTGAGTGACAGGTCTATATTTTCCAAAAATAGTGTCTCATTTTTATAAATATTTATGCTGCCATCCTTCAGTACAGGCTGAAAATGCTCAGACCCGAAGTATAGTGGCACTTCTAACGTTCTTGCGCTTTCTTCAAAAACACCATCCACCACATCCTGAAATTCTGAAATAACTACTGGTACTCCTTTTTTAATAATCCCCGCCTTTTCAGCAGCAATCTCTTTAAGTGTATCTCCCAGCATTCCTGTATGGTCTAAACTAATGTTAGTAATCAAACTCAATACAGGTGTTATGATATTAGTAGAGTCCAGCCTACCTCCTAGCCCCGTTTCTATCACAGCAATATCCACTTCCTGTTTAGCAAAGTAATCAAATGCCATGGCAACAGTCATTTCAAAAAAAGAAGGTTTTATTTCATCAATAATTCCTTTGTATTGGAGTACAAAATCAATTACACTTTCTTTGGCTATCTCCATGCCGTCGATCTTAATTCTTTCCGTGAAATCTTTCAAATGCGGAGAAGTATAAAGCCCTGTTTTGTAGCCTGCAGACTGTAAAATGGCTGCTATACTATGGGCGACACTTCCTTTACCATTTGTTCCAGCAATATGAATTGACTTAAACTTGCCATGTGGGTTGTCCAAATGATTACACAACTTTATTATATTTGATAAGTCCTTCTTAAAAGCAACTTTCCCTACCCTTTGAAACATTGGCAAACTGCCGTATAAAAAATCTAGTACTTCTTGGTAATTCATCTTATCTATTTTTCAAGGTAAAAGTATGGATAGTTATGAAGAGAAGCAAGCGGTGGTAGATAGGCGAGTGTTTTTATAATTCAGCGCAGACTATTAACTCACCTATTTATTATTTACTTTTGACTCCTACTATAAATTACTACTGCATGAAATTCCTAAAAAACACCCTTAAAGTATTAGTTGCACTGGTCGTAATTATTGGTATTGGATTATGGATATTTAGCAATAGTCTGAAGCCAACTTATAATGGTAATCTCAAATTATCATCACTACAAGATGAGGTAACGGTTTACTATGATGCGCATGGAATTCCACATATCTATGCACAAAACCAGGTGGATGCCCAAAAGGCACTTGGGTATGTACATGCCCAGGATCGGTTATGGCAAATGGAATTGATGAGAAGAATAGCACCTGGTAGGTTGTCAGAAATTGTTGGTAATAAAACAATAGAAACAGACAAGTTTTTTGCTGGATTAGGTATTGCGGAACACACTGCCGAGAGCATCGCAAAGCTAAATAAGAACAAGGAAGCATATAAATTGGCGATGGCATACCTTGATGGGGTCAATCAATTTATAGAAAATGGACCAACGCCCATTGAATATTATCTATTGGGAATAAAAAAAGAACCATTTCAGCTAGAAGACATGTACAATGTATTTGGGTATATGAGTTTCAGTTTTGCCATGGCACACAAAACTGATCCCCTACTCTCACACATACAAGAAAAACTTGGCAATGAGTACCTCAAAGAATTAGGAATTGACATTAACCCAAACTCCCAATTAATCCATAATTACAATCCGCAAAAAGACGTAGGCAGTGATTTGACCGAAGCAGTTGCTACATTACTTGATAATCTTCCTGTTTCGCCGTTTATCGGCAGCAATAGTTGGGTGGTAGGACCTCAGAAAACTAAAAATGGCAAGGTAATATTTGAAAATGATCCGCACATCGCATTTTCACAGCCATCGGTTTGGTATCAGGCACATATTCATACCCCTGATTATGAGATGTATGGTTTTTATTTAGCATTGACGCCCTATCCATTGTTAGGACACAACCGCCATCATGCCTATGGCTTAACCATGTTTGAAAACGATGACATCGATCTTTTCCAAGAAGAAAATGATCCTAGCAATCCTCTAAAATACAAAACAGAAAACGGATATGTAGATTATGTAATCCGCAACAAAACAATCAAAGTAAAAGATGCAGCCGATATCAACTTTGACGTGAAAGTAAGCCGCCATGGTCCGATTATGAATGACCTAATCGCCACCATCGAAAATGACAGTCCGATTGCAATGGATTGGATCTACACTAAATTTGCAAGCAAAATATTTGAGTCTTCCTACCGCATGACTCATGCTAAAAATATTGAGGCGTTTAAAAAAGGTGTAGCATTAATTCATGCACCTGGTCTTAATGTCATGTACGGAGATGTGGATAATAATATAGGATGGTGGGCAGCAGGTAAATTATACCATAGAAGTGATAGCAGTAACACAAAATTGGTGATGAATGGCGAAAGCGGAACGAATGAAATTTCTGAATACCTAGATTTCTCACAAAATCCACATGCCATTAATCCATCATGGAATTATGTCTATTCTGCGAATAACCAGCCGGATTCAATTGCAGGAAGTTTGTATCCAGGTTACTACTTGCCCGAAGATAGGGCAAAACGCATTGTCCAATTGCTAGCAACTAAAAATGATTGGACAAAAGAAAGTATTGCTAAAATGACCAATGATGTTACCTCATCTGTTACGCCATCAATAGTAAAAAACATGCTAACAAACCTTTCCAAAACAAATTTATCATCTCATGAAAAGAAAGCGCTCGCCATTCTGGAACGATGGGATGGGAGCAATAAATTGGAGGACGTCGCTCCTACAATCTATACCAAACTAATCTACTTAATATTCAAAAATACCTTCAGTGACGAATTGGGAGAGAAGGGTTTTGAACAATTCATGAAAACCAACATGAGGAAAAGAATGCATGCTGCACAAATAGCAAAAGAAAACTCAGTGTGGTGGGATGATAAAAACACAGACGCCATAAAAGAAAATAGAACAGCAATTTTCGACAAATCATTTCATGAAGCCATCAGTTCTTTAGAAAATCAATTAGGAAATGACCTATCAGGATGGCAATGGAAAAAAGTGCACACCATAGAACACAAACATATGTTGGGTGAAGTAGAAGCTTTGAGAAACTTCTTTAATGTGGGTCCTTTTGAGATAATTGGTACGAATGAAGTAATCAACAATCAAATCTTTAAATTAAACGGTACTGGTGAATATCAAGTGCACGCAGGACCATCTACCAGAAGAATAATAGATTTTTCTGATATTGAAAACAGTTTGGGTATTATTCCTACCGGGCAATCTGGCAATCCTTTTAGTAAATACTACAAGGACCAAGCACAACTATACTTGGAAGGAAAGTTTGTGCCCATGATGCTTAATAAGGAAGCCATTATTAACAGCGCCGAAGGAAAATTGATTTTCACCAAGTAAATTTAAAGATTAGTGACAAAAGGTATTTTCTTCCGCAATGAGTGGAACATTAACTCTGTATAAAACATGATGAACATCACAATCATGCCAATCTGACCAATCGTACCTTTGTAATGAACAAAGTGGGTAAATCTACGATTGGCATTTGCGAGAAACATGAGAACGAGATACGTCATCACTAGCATGCCATACGTACTCAATTTATTATTATTTGTTTTGAATAATCGGCGATAATGTGTGAAGAAATAAAAATACATATATATAATGGTAAAAAAACCAATAATCCCGGTATTGTGTAACAAGCCGACCCAAAATCCTTCAGACCAATTATATTCCCAATCAATAATAAAAACACGCGGAACAAATGTGAAGTAACTTATAGCTTGATTAATAGAAAGATCAGATATCTTTCTATTAATACTCTTCGCATCTTCTAAAGAATCCACCGCTAACATAGATTCCATCCTTTCCATCAAAAATGCAGGTTGAATGATAACAATCGCAATCGCAATTAGAATAAAATAAGCAATGATTTTAGTGTTCTTCTGCCATATTGAAACCATAATAAAACCCATGACAGTCCACACATAGGCCTGCCTAGATTGCGAAACTGCAATAGCGGCCAAAAAAATTCCCATAGCAATGAGATATAATTTGCTATGTTTTGGCTCAAGAAACATTTTGATAAATGTGGCGAAAAATATAAAAACAAACATCATTCCCCAATCATTTTTATGGCCAAAATGTTTACTATTCCACAAGTACAAGATATCAAAGCCAGGACCGAAAAATACTGCTTCTGGACGGATAGCAACCATATACAGAATATTTAGAGCTTGCAATACTACAATAAATATAAAAGTATTATATAAATTATCCAGTTGTTTGAAGTTTAATTTGACATACGAAATAATAAAAAATGAAATAATAATTAGTTGATCGATGAATGATGCGATATAGTTTTTCAAACCTTTTGCTTCTTTCATACCTACAGATAATGGTTCATTCTGCAACTGCAACTGGACATAAGAGAAGAAAATAATTACTATCGTGCTAATCATCAAAAAATTAAAAGTTGATTTATCAAACTGTAATTTTCTTAATGATTGTCTTTTAATACTTAAATAAAGAAATACAATAAAAACAAGTCTAGTCAACTTAACACCCCCTATTTCTTGACCCATTTCTCGAGTGACGATGGGTACAAAAATTACCATTAACATTACTGCCACCGCATTGGCATAAGAAGTAAGCATGAAAATCATAAATACGATTGCCACTCCTAGACGTGGGGCTAATCCCATATCTCCATCTACCACGATCCATGTTAACACATAAAGAATCGTCAAAAAAAACCATAAACTATAATTGATACCGCCAGTAACTTTATATTTTATATTGTCATTTGATAGTGCCTGAATCATGCTAATAAGTTATTCAAAATTTGGCTTTAAATTATACACTTTCTCGATAAAAGGGGCGATTTTCTTACCAATTTTTGAAGAATTTCTCATTTTAATGATTACGAGCATGTCCCTATCGGTAAAAGGATGATACATGATTACTAATATGCCAGCCGCTAAAACATATAAAACCGATACCATACCTAAACGCCAAATATTGATAATAAAACTCTCTGTAAAATAGAATAATGCCACTAAAAAAAGGGAAATAAAAAGGTAGTTTTTAAACTCAGAAAATCTATATTCCATATGCGCTTTATTCTTCATTAAAAATAGCATTAATAAGTTCTTAAGAATTAATCCCAGCACTGTTGCCACCGCCACCCCTTCAATTCCAAAATATTTCATGCCCAAAAAGCCAGCGACCAAACTAAAAATTACCACTATCTTCCCTGCTAAAGCAATATCCATTCTTTCTTTAAGCTGTATGGTCATACCGACAGGAAAAAAAAGCGCTGTAAAGATGTAGTTAGACATAATGATACAAGTTACGGTATAGGCTGCTATATACTTTGGGTCAAATACAAATTCTATCACTTCTTTTCCGAATATAAAAAAATAAAGTGCCGGAAATGTAAGTAGGGGAAGCATGAATTTAATAATAAAATTAAACATGTGTACAAAATCTTCCTTGGTATGTTCTGAAGTGAATTTTTGAAAGAATAGTGGTCTTAAAACCGAGAAAAAATCTTTTAACGGTAAAATCTGGAACAGTATGTGATAAATTTTGAATGCAAAAGTATAGAGCCCTAATAAGAAGGGATTGCCCATCGCCTTGATAATAAATACATCAGAATTTTCCTGAACGATATTGGCCCCCAACTCATTAAATACTGAATATAATCCAAATTTCATCACGCGACTAGCAGATATATCACTTTCAATCACATCCGCTGTATTATGTGTTTTCATTGCCTTTTTATACTTAACCACCGCTACCACAAAGGAAGAAATCCCATACAACATACCAATAGCTGCTTCTATATAAAGCATTAGGTTAATCGTTATTCGAGGCAAAAAATAGAGGTATAAAACAGATCTAAGTGCTGTTACAATCATGTTAATAATCGCATATTGCTTGTGCAAAAGCATTGCTTTGATTAAAGCTTCAGTAATCACACGTGCAAACCGCCCAATGACATACGCCATAAATGCAAGCAAGTATTTTTCGAAATCCATAAAGTTAAACAGATCTGCAAATGGCTTCTGAAAAAGATATAACAAAATAAGCAGCGCCGACAACCCAAAAATGGCAATGACAACGCCGTAGGTTACAAGTTTTTTAAACCTGCGATAATCTTTATTCTTGATGAGCTCAGGAATATAGCGGTCAAAAACGGAGGCGACTTGAGAAGCAGCAAAAATTTGAAAAATAAAGAACGATGCAATCAGGAAATTGAAAGTACCATAGATATCTATGTCAAGCTTGCGAATGACTAGAATAGTTACAATAACCTGTAAGATCGAAAAGAAAACCTTGTTAATATAAACCCACGATGTGTTCTTAATTAAGATATTTACTTTTGAATTTTCTTGCATTTATTAAAAATATCTCCCTGAAAGGTTACTGCAACCTATGATTTGCTATGCTTTGATTTTTTATTTTTTTCTTTACTGTTAGTATCTTTGCTTTTTTTTGTTACAGCCGCAGTTATGGTTTTTATTTTATCCTTACCCCACATTTCTTTATCCCTACCAAAGTATTTTTTCCACCACCAAGGATTATCGTCAGGATCAACATAATAGCCATAGCCATACGTCATTCGTTTAAAACTCACATCATTAAACAATATGGCGATGTCTCTCACCTGACCTGTTGAGTACAAATGATCAATCTCCTTCACATGTGCTTTCAACGTAACATCTTGTCTTATCACAAAAATATTCACATCTGCCTTTGCCATTAGCTCAATCCCATCAGAAATTATGCCGATTGGTGGTGTATCCAAGATAATATAATCATAATCACTTTTCAACTCTTGCAATAAAGAATCAAATTTATCTCCAATTAGTAATTCTGAGGGGTTGGGAGGAATTTTTCCAGATTTAATAATGGCCAAGTTATCAAAATCAGTTTTTAAAATAACGTCCTGTTTCTTATATATTCCTGCCAAATAATCACTCAATCCTTTGGTTACATCATCATCAATGCCAAATTCCACGAAAGTGTTTTTTTTTCTCATGTCGGCATTTATATACAACACTTTTTTTCCAAAATTGGAAAATATATAACTTAGATTTTTTGCACAAAATGTTTTACCTTCTCCACTAAATGAGGAAGTAACCAAGAAGGTAATACAACCTTGTTTCCCTTGCGTTAAATAACGTAAATTAGACCTTACCGATCTTATTGTTTCTGCGGTTGCAGATTTAGCATTTTCCTCAATAATTAATTCTCTGTTTGCTTTATTACCTGCCACCATTCCTAAAAATGGCATCGACGTAAATTTAGCAATGTCTTCCTTAGTGTTGACTTTGTCATTGAGCATGTCTGCAATAAATATAAATGCCATAGGAATTAGCAACCCAAGAAATAGCGCAATAGCATAGTTAAGCATGGGGCTTGGCTTGATAGGAAGCAACCCTTCAATTCTTGCGTCATCTATCAATCGATAATCTACTGTATTAGAAGCTCGTGCAATTCCAGCCTCCGCCTTTTTTTGCATCAAAAATAGATACAGGTTTTCTCGCAAATCGTAGGTTCGTTGAATATTTACAAATTCTCTTTCTGCTGTAGGCATGGCACGTAAAGAATAATTTACTCTACTCAACCTAGAATTAAGATCATTTACTCTATACTCATTATTAAGTTTTAAGCTACTAATATCTTGTGCTATTTTTCCTTTAATTTGGCTTATTTTTCTACGGTTTTCTATGACATATGGATTGTCTGCCTCCATCAGCTTATTATCCAATTGCAGCTTGATCAATTCACTGACGGATGTATTCAATGAAGGGTCATTAATTCCTAAAGATGAAGGAGTAAAAATCTGTTCTAAATTATCATTTGATACATAACTGTTCAAATCTGACAAATATTTATTATTTAGCATTAATTCAGAGCGATCCTTTTCCATTTGCTGGCTATTATCAAATAATTTTGAGCTTTCCTCAGAAAGACTAATCGGGGTATTAGTTCTTTTAAAACGTTCTAATTGATCCTCAATGGTTTTTAATGAGTCACTCATATTGATAATCTGCTCATTGATAAAGTCAATGGTTCTTAAGGCGATGTTGTTCTTTTCTTTCAACTCGTTGTCCATATAATTTCTTACCAGAACATCAAGAAAGTCTTTTGCTTTCTCAGGCGTGGTTCCTTCAATAGAAATATTTAATATAGACGATTCTTCGGAGGCAAGTGCTATATTAACTTTACTGCGGTAAACTTTTGCCAAGTCTTTATACTTACTAATTACAAACTGGACTTGATTATTGAAAGCCCTTCTGTTTTTTGTTTTATCAAAATCAATTTTAAAAGCAAATTTGTCTACTTTAACCACCTCTCCAAAGTGAAAGACCTTACCTTTAAATATATCCACCACTTTATTTTTTGATTTATTGACAAGAAATAATTTAACCTTGTCAATAAAACTACTTTCTTCTATTTGTAAAGAATATGTTTTGTTATTGATTATATGGCACATGATTGGAAAATTATACAGCACATTTTCCGTATAGCTTGGCAATGTCACCTTGATAGGGCTGTGCACATATAATTCAGCATTTTTTATATCTCCTTCCTTAAAATAAGAAATATCGAGTTTCAAATCTCTTAGGGTTTTATCAATCAGGTTATATGACCTAAGTAAATAAGTCTCATTTTCGAGATTTGTAACATTTTTCCCAAATAGTTCATTCCCAAATAAATAATCCGAAGCAGACGTATTAGATTCCCGAGGTTCAGAAATCAAAAGCGATGTTTTTACAACATATACTGGTGTTGTATAGCGATTTAAAGAGTAAGCAATGGAAAAGGCAATGATTAGGCAGACGGTGATGATTTTCCAATTATCAATTATATGAAAAAAAATCTTTTTATAATCAAAATCATTATCAAGTGCTTCTAACTCTTCCTGCGGTCTGGCCGGAGCAATCTGATGCCCATTACTATTCTGAAAATTATTTGCGTGTTGCTGATTCAAAATTACTATTTCTTTAAATTGTTAACATTCACATAAACTAAAACAACCGATGCTATTGTTGCCAATCCTGTAAAAATAAGCGAGAGGTTACTCGACTGATTTTGTCTGAAGTTCTTGGTTTTGAGAGGCGGTACCATTATTACGTCATTGGGGTGAATATAATAATAAGGCGACGCAATGACATCCTCTTTCAACACATTGACGATGGCTATGGTAGAGACGTTATTCACTGTTCTGACTATTTTAATGTTTTCCCCGTCAGCGAAATCAGATAATCCTCCTCCCTTGCCAATTGCCTCTAATATGTTAATCTGCCCATCATAGATAGAATACTTTCCCTGGGTTTTAACTTCTCCCAAAATGGAAAAATCAAAACTCACCAACCGCACATATACAGTGGGATTATTCAAAAGGGCTGCCACCAATCCTTTTATTTTTTCCTGCGCCTCTTTGACAGTCAATCCTTTTATTTGCACATCACCAATATGAGGCAATACGATATTACCATCTTTACCAATTAAGAAGCCAGTTAATAATGGATCCAATTTTTCGTTTTGCCTAGTTTCTAGGGACGACAAAACATTATACTCGCTTGCCGTTAAACTAGATACATTGATGGAAACCACGTCACCAGGCAGCAACTTATAGTCAAAATCTACTTGCGTTATTTTCTTTTCTTGCTTACTTCTATCTTCCCCTTCGTCACTTTGTAATAGTATGCGTTTATTGGTAGGAACGCATGCTCCTAAAAATCCGATAAGCAAAGCGAAAAGTATAAAATTCTTCATAATTTATAAAAAGACAAGTGTAGTATGTGATTATTCCAACATCAAAAATAACCAATTTAAGATGAAAGGAGTAGTAATTTTTAATTTTTATCAAAAAGCCAATTATAGGCAGCTATTAGGTTTTTTGAAACGTGTACCCAAGCCAAATCATCAGTGATTCGCTTGTATCCAATCTCTCCCATTTCTTTTCTCTTTGCAGGATCATCCATTAAAACTTCAATCTTTTTTGCGAAATCAAGCTCTTCATTGGGTGTTGCATAAAGTGCAGCATCACCTGCCGAAAATCTTGTTTCGTGTAAATCAAAGCTAACCATTGATTTTTTCAAAGCCATGTACTCAAGTACTTTCACACAAGTAGAGAGGTCGTTAAAAGGACTTGAAGGGTTTGGTTCTAGGCACACATCCGTTGCAGATAAATAAGGAATCCACTCTTTGTAAGGTAAATAGCCTTTGAATTCCACAAAACCATTTAGTCCTAAATCGTCTTTATAGGTATTAAGTTTTTTCACAGAATCTCCATGTCCTATAATAACACAATAAAAATCATCCCTCCCAAGCGTATCCTTCAATTCTTTCAATGCTCGAATCATATAATCCACGCCATCTTGCGGACCCATCACTCCTAAATAAGCAAGTATTTTCTTATCCTTTGCCAATAACTCCGCTGAAGGTTCTCCTAACTTGAGTTTATCTAAGTTGGGACCATTTCTTACTACAAAAACACTCTCCGGGTTTACAAATTTATTTTTCAGGTCATTTCTTTTATATGATTCATTGGTGGCAATAATCATATCTGCCAAATAAAGACATATTTTCTCTTCAAGCAGCAGCATCCAATACAGCAATCCTCCCCTTTCTAATTTGAACTTTGACAGAAAAAGTTGTGGTGATAAATCATGTTGGTCAAAAATATACTTCTTGCCAAAAATTTTATAAAATGCCGCAATAGTCCACAAAGTATTTGGTGGATTATGATGATGTATTACATCGAAACCATCCTTAATCCAGACATAAACACTCATCCAAAAACAAGCAATGGTAAAATAGAGATACTCTAAAATCCAAGCAGCAAAGGCTAGCACTCTATAGAGTTTTTTTACCAGCTTGTACTTGCTTGACTTGCCTTTGGTGAATAAATTAATCAGTGGCAACCTGTACACCTTGACGCCATTGATAACCTCGGTAAAGGGTTCGTCGCCTGTCAAATACTGTCCAATGACCGAAACTTGGTAGCCATTTTCAATTAATTTGTACGCCTCCTGTCTCACCCTCACATCCTGCGGAAAGTGATTTTCCAGAAGCATCAATACTCTTTTTCCTTTTGCTTTACTCATATCTATTTTTTCAAAGGCACTAAGAATGTCATTCCATAATAAAGCCTCATATAATCGTCAAATTTTATTTTCTCCGTGTTTCTAATACCGTCTGTTGTCAAATCAGCTAGATTAAAAAACATTCCATCGCTTGATGCGCCAGGTGCTGTTAACAATCTAATATCACCCTCTCCGTTTACAGTTACTTTGAGTGGTTTTCCGTTAGCATTTATTAGCAAATCATCATGCTCCATTTCAAAACTAGTCTCTTCATAAGTATTAGACCATTCCATATATTCTTTCAAAACTAATCTGCCAAATCCCTGTAAATCCTTTGCGTGCTTCATATTTTTGAACTGTGGCATAATCTTCTTACCTGCT
The DNA here is from genome assembly GCA_964424205.1 of uncultured Roseivirgaceae bacterium. Lineage (GTDB taxonomy): Bacteria > Bacteroidota > Bacteroidia > Cytophagales > Cyclobacteriaceae > CAYRIF01. The sequence goes on from CAYRIF010000017.1 coordinate 17,972, forward strand.
GGTCCGCCAACATATACTTTATGTGCTGGTATATTTTCCAAAATAATACTCCCAGGCATGGCAACTGCTCCTGTACCTATTGTTACGCCAGCGCCAACAGTCGACTTCATGGTCACCCAACTTTTATCCTCTAAGGTTATCGCACCAAAACTCACCCTGTTTCCCTCTGTCACTGGAAGAAAAGAGCCATGGGTAAACAATGTGCAACCAGGTCCCACGCCACAGTAATACCCCAAAGTAACGGGGCAATCACAATTAATCATTGTTTTAGGGCCTATTACACACGCATCCCCAGTTTTAAAATCTGTCAGTCCTTTAACGATAATGAAATATCCTAACCGACATTTTCTACCAATAACAAATGAGTTGCAGTTCACCAAAGTACCAAGCCGCAAGAATGTCTCATCTCCAATTTCAAGGTTTTTAGTAAGTATCATCACACCAGGGTGAATACTCACATGTTTACCAATCTTAGCACCATAAAGCCTATGAATCCAAATATTGACCGGCGAAGGAAATAAAAAAGCTAAAACCTGTAATATCTTTCTCAAAATAATTTTTTCTAAAGTAAAAATTTAAATTATGTTCTACAAACTATTGGTTATCAACCATTTCTGATTTCCAGAATTTTGAAATTTCCTTTGGCAAAGCATGCCAGTACCGATCGGCATACTTTATTTTAATATATTCCAAAAGCGCAATATACATTTCTATTGGAAATTCCTGTATCCCAGGTTTCTTTCCATCAAAAGCGCAATAATCAGGATGTACGTTTACCAATACCATCCCTCCTTTTTCTACAATCCAATCTACTTTCTTTTTCCAAACATCAATGGTTGGAAGCCGCATTAATACGTAAGGTGTAAAATCCTGCGCCAATGTGTATGGTAACTCGACATATCCCGTGTCATTCTTTTCAACCCAAAAAGGAAAAATGGTTTCCACACCATCCGCTTGCGGCTCAAAAGGATCCGTATCAAAAGTTGATAAATCATATTCTAAATCCAAATCGTGAAGCCAATCTAAGTCAAAATGCATCGCAGGTGATCGAAAACCAACAACATTCCATTCTTTGATGTATGCATTTATTTTTGGCGCTCTCTGATCAAAGATAGCACGAGACTGAAATAATTTCCCATCATGATTTAACCCATGCACACCCACTTCAAATCCCTCAGCCTCTACATGTGCTCTTAATTCAGGAGATACCTCATATCGTTCTGGCACAAAATAATATGAAGATTTGAAGCCTAAATCTTTTTCAATTTGCATCAATTTTTTCACATCATTATGTCCACCTATTAGTTCCACATCATGTGTCAACACCACTGAAAATTCTTTTCCATCTGGCCATCCGTTAAACCCCTCTGGCTTCTTACCTGCTTTTTCAAGAATTGGCCAAACATCCTTATACTTAGGCAACTTGGACATAATTAGTTTCCTTCTCATCCACAACTGAAATGAGCGAGGGATCAAGGGCTTCAGTGCGTAAAATACTGTATTCACAATTTTTTGTTTTCCCATAGGCTATTTAGTTAGTGATTCCTTGAGCAATTGCGATTTGTTTACTTTTCCAGTTGATGTTTTTGGAAGTTCTGCTCTAAACTCAATAGTTTCAGGCACCATATACTTAGGCACCTTTTCACCACAGTATCCTTTTATACTTGAAGCGTCCATTTTCATCCCTTCTTTTAGTACAACAATGGCTTTAATTCGATTGGTAATCAAATCATCAGGAATTGCAATTACTGCTACTTCCTTTATCATTTCATTTCCATATATGGCCGCTTCTATCTCACCAATTTCTATCCGATAACCCCTACTTTTTATCATATGGTCAATACGTCCCTTGAAAATGTAATCCCCATGCTCATCTAATGTGACCAAATCTCCAGTTTTATACATCCTATCGTTAAAATGTAATTCAAAAGGGTTTTTCACAAATACTTTATTGGTTTTCTCTTCATCTCCCCAATAGCCTTGCGCTATGCATGTTCCTCTCGCCATTAACTCTCCCTCTTCACCGGGTTTCGTGACAATTGTCCCTTCTTTAGTCACTGCAAAAACTTCCATGTTCTTACATTGCTTACCAATCGGTACAGGAACAGTTTGATTATCAGGTATTTGCGGAGTTTTGTAGTAGGTAATTACATTTGTCTCTGTCGGACCATAGAGATTATAATACTCGGGGTTAGGCACAACTGCCATAAGTTTTCTTAAATACTTTACTGGAAACACCTCCCCTGCATAAACGACCATTCTTAAATTAGAAAAATCTCTTTTCTCTAGCTGTCCATGCGTTACCATCATTGATAAGATAGAAGGAACAGAGTACCAAACTGTAATTTTATTTTTCTCTATCCATTGTGCAAGCCTCGGTGGAAACATAGACATTGTTTCGGGCACCAATACTAACGTTGCACCAGCTTTAGCTGCTACATAGATATCAAAAATAGAAAGGTCAAAATGTAAAGGCGCATGGCTTGAAAAAACATCTTTTGAAGTGAAACCCATTGTATTGAACGCCCAGTTTACAAATGTCAGAGAATTCAAGTGGGAAATCATCACCCCTTTTGGATTTCCTGTGGAACCAGAAGTGTAAATAATATATGCCAAGTCATTTTGAATGGCATCCATTTTGGGCAACTCAATTTCCTTACTCTTCTCAATTGTTGACCACGGAGTAACCTGCAAAGTAGTCTCCTCAAGGTCAATCAACTTCGTGTCAGTAATAAGTATTGAACTCAAACACTTTGCATCCTTATGTAGCGTTATCAAACCATTTGCCTTAGCAGAAGAGGTCAGCACAACCTTAATATTACAGTTATCAATAATATATGATACTCGTGAGGGCGGTGATTGAGGGTCTAACGGCACATAAACTGCTCCTACTTTAAGTATTCCATAAATACTGATTATAGAAGGAATAGATTTATTGATATATATCCCTACCCTATCTCCTCGTTTAACACCAACGCTTATAAGATAATGTGCTACTTTATTAGTAACTGAGTCAAGCTCATGATAGCTTAAAGATTCCTCTCCAAAAATTACAGCATTATTCTTTGGAAACTTTTCAGCACTTGCCGATAAAAGATGTTGTAACAGATAGCTCATGCTTCACACTACAAAATTAAAAAGGATTTCATCGCACTCACCTATGCATGAAATGTAGTTGAAAAAATTTATGCCAATTTCTTCTCTACTAACGCTGTAATTGCATCAATAGAAGAGAAATTTTCGGGAGACAATTCCATATCATCAATAGTAACATTAAGGTTATCCTCCAAAAAACCTATCAATTTCATAATTCCAAGTGAATCTATTACGCCAGATTCAATTAATTGTTCACTATCAGAAAGTTCACTATGCTCTTTGCTAGTTGCTAGTTCTGTTTTTACATAATTTCTGATTGACTCCCTTATTTCCATTTTATCTTGTTTATTCGAACTTAATATAAAAAAAATCTAATTTTTACGCAAGATAATTATATTCAACTGTAAATACAAATTTGAGCGGGGTAAATTCAAAATCTATTGACAATAAAATATTGGAATAATATAAATAATACTTAATAAAGTACAATGAAAAAAAATGGGGGATTCCTCGCTGAAGATTCAAAAAATCAATATTATAAAAAACAAAGTCTACGCCTTATCAAAAGCGGTTACTTCAATTTCCGACCTGTCATTTTCTTTAATAGCCTCATAACTCTTCTCTGCATAGGTAAGAACTACACGCAACAGAAGAATCAGATTTGTCAATACTACCAATGACCCAATAAATATCAGAAAAAAATTCATTACTATGGTTTTTATTATTAAACGGTGAAAAAAATCTTTTCGTTCATTTATTACAAATTTATTTATATTCAATGATATCAAAAAACAAAACCGCTCAGCATCCCTTTATTTGTAAGAAATATACCAAACTTACACTTTTCTTTAATAAGTACAATTAATACTTGATTCATGACAATTAATTCAAACTACAAATGGCTGAATGCCTGCTGTTTACAGAATAAAATTGCTCTTAAGCACAATTTCTATTGTTTAACGACCTAAATATAGTTAAAAAAATAGACTTGCATAATATAGTTGAGTTATAATTTATACAGCATCAATAAGAACTATACAAACCTTTGTTATTTGGTAAATTTTCAATGTAGAAATGATTGAATGCTATAATAGCTATATTCAATCATTATAGCATTAGGTCATGCGCTCATTTTTGAGGCTTAACCCGAATTATTCACTGTTTTAATAAAATACCTTTGTAACTTACTTATTATCAGATAATTACCCTGTACTT
>CAYRIF010000018.1:0-22263 GCA_964424205.1 uncultured Roseivirgaceae bacterium
CCTTCAGCTTGATTTTCTCCCAATTTTCTTTAACCGTTTTAACATCCGTTGCCACCACGTCGCCGTAAATATGAGGATGTCTCCTAATTAATTTTTCACATACTGTATTCAACACATCAGTAATATTAAATGCTTTTTTCTCTGAACCAATCCGCGCATAAAATACCATATGCAACATAATATCACCCAGTTCAGTCTTTATTTCCTCCAAGTCACCTTCAATAATAGCATCGGACAGTTCATAGGTCTCTTCAATCGTCAGGTGTCTCAGGCTTTCCAATGTTTGTTTTTTATCCCACGGACAGTTCTCCCGCAACTCATCCATGATGGTGAGCAAGCGGTCAAATGCCTGAAGACTTGCTTGTCTCGAGATAGATTTTTCAGCACTCTTTTGGTTTGTACTATTTATAATTTTTGACATACTCGAATTAAAAGAAACTTAAATAAAAGGGTGAACGTTATCTTAAATAATGTGTAAATTTGCATAAATAAAATTAGATATGACAACAGTATTATTAGGAATCGGATTTATTGCACTATTTTTTGCTTTGATGTCGGTAAGACTTTTATTTTTAAAAAAGGGTGAGTTCAAGGGCACTTGTGCTTCACAAAGTCCTTTTTTGAACCCAGATGGTGGCACTTGTGGCTATTGCGGAAAAGATGTGAGTTCAGGAGAAGCTTGCGGCAACCCTGAAAATGAAGTCAATAAAGTGATGGATAAGTTTTAGTCTGCCATTTTTAGTGCAAATTAGGAATTCAATTCCTAATCTGCACTAATTTTTCTGTAATACCATTGACCCTTCCAAAATTAAACAGCCCTTTAAGGAATTCTCGTGGAATAACTTTACATTTGTCCAAATTCACAAAAACAACATTCTAAGTGACATTAATCAAATCTATTTCAGGAATTAGGGGAACAATTGGTGGTAGATCAGGAGACGGATTGACGCCGCTTGACATTGTAAAGTTCACCGCAGCTTTTGGTGCTTGGGTCATTGAGCACACTGGCATTCGTAAAATTGTAATTGGTCGTGATGCACGTCCGTCAGGTTTTATGGTCACTAGTCTCGTCAAAGGTACTTTGCAAGGTATGGGCATTGATGTGGTGAACTTGGGTTTATCTACCACGCCCACCGTGGAGATTGCCGTGCCATTAGAAAACGCTGGGGGTGGCATTATCATAACTGCGAGCCATAATCCAGTGCAATGGAATGCGCTCAAGCTCATCAACGAAAAAGGCGAGTTTATCTCTGCGCAAGATGGTGCTGACTTACTAAAAATTGCGGAAGATGAATCATTTGAATTTGCTGAAGTAAAAAAACTTGGTGGCTATCGCAAAGATGATACCTATATCCAAAAACATATTGACATGGTGCTTGCATTGCCACTAGTAGATGTAGAAGCCATCACAGCGAAAGGTTTTTCGGTAGTGATAGATTGCGTCAATTCTACAGGAGGTATTGCCATTCCACAGCTATTAAAAGCATTAGGCGTCAATAAAATCAAGGAAATGTACTGTGAACCTAACGGAAAATTTCCGCACAATCCTGAACCACTACCTGAAAATCTAACGGCAATTTGTTCAGAAATAGAAAATGGGAGGTATGATTTAGGACTTGTTGTTGATCCAGACGTCGATAGGCTGGCATTTATTAATGATGATGGCACGCCATTCGGAGAAGAATACACCTTGGTAACAGTAGCCGATTATATTTTACAGCACACCAAAGGAAATACTGTTTCTAATCTTTCGTCCTCAAGGGCATTGAGAGATGTCACTGAAAAACATGGAGGAGTTTATACGGCTTCGGCCGTGGGAGAGGTAAACGTCGTAGAGAAAATGAAAGCGGTTAATGCGGTAATCGGTGGAGAAGGAAATGGTGGTATCATTTACCCAGAATTGCATTATGGGAGGGATTCATTGGTTGGTATTGCACTGTTTCTAACCCACTTAGCAAAGTATGGCAAGTCTATTTCGATGCTACGGGCAACGTATCCGAATTATATCATTTCAAAAAATAAGATTGAGCTCACTCCTGAAATTGATGTAGATGATGTATTGAAAAAAATGGCGACCAAATATTCCAAGCAACCAGTTAATACCATAGACGGTGTAAAAATTGAATTTGACAAAGAATGGGTTCATTTAAGAAAATCAAATACCGAGCCTATTATCAGAATATATGCGGAGTCAGAATTTTTATCCACTGCAGAGAATTTAGCCAATAAGATTATTTCCGATATCAAGGAAATAGTTAATAACCGTACTGATTAGTTTTTATGAAAGTATATTTTGACAATGCAGCAGGAACTGCGCTTGACCCAAAAGTATTTGAGGCAATGTGCCCTTACATGACCGAAATGTTTGGCAACCCCTCCTCTATTCATGGATATGGCAGGGAGGCAAAGTCCGGTATTGAAAAAAGTAGAAAATTAATTGCAGATTTATTAAACACCTCTCCTTCCGAAATATTTTTCACCTCGGGAGGTACCGAAGCAGATAATACTGCTATCAGATGTGCTGTGCAGGACTTGGGAGTCACGCACTGTATCACCTCAAAGGTAGAGCACCACGCGGTATTGCATAGCATGGAATTTTTAGAAAACGCAGGAAAAATAAAATTAAGCCATGTTGATTTGGATGAAAAAGGTCACATAGATTATAATCATCTAGAAAGTCTTTTAAAAAATAATAAAGAAAAAACATTAGTATCACTCATGCATGCTAATAATGAAATTGGGAATATCACCGACTTAGAAAAAGTAGGTGACTTATGCGAGCAGTATAATGCGATTTTTCACTCCGACACGGTACAAGCCATGTCACGTTACAAGCATGACTTGCAACAATTAAAAACACATTTTATAGTAGGTGCTGCCCATAAATTTCACGGTCCAAAAGGAGTAGGATTTCTATACATCAAGAATTCTGCAAAAATAAAACCATTCATCTACGGGGGTGCACAAGAACGAAATATGCGAGGTGGCACTGAAAATGTATATGGCATTATCGGATTGGCAAAAGCAATGGAGATTGCCTATGAAAATATGGATAACCACCATGCCCATATTCAATCTTTAAAAGACAGAATGATTACGGGCTTGCAAAAAAATATCCAAGGCATTCAATTTAATGGTGATAGCACTAATTCTCAGAACAGCCTTTATACCATACTGAGTGTGAGTTTGCCGGAGTCTAAGATAAATGACATGCTACTGTTCAATTTAGACATTGCCAAAATCAGTGCCTCAGGAGGTAGCGCCTGTTCTAGTGGGAGTGAGCTTGGTTCGCATGTATTAACCGCACTTAACCATAGCCCAAAACGAGCAGCCGTCCGGTTTTCATTCAGCAAAAATAACACGGCAGCGGAAGTTGATTATGTGATTGAAAAATTGGTGGACTTGTATAATTAGGGTTTCCTCAGGCATTAGCCGCCAACAAATACAGCACTGCCATTCTTATGGCTACGCCATTCTCCACCTGATTTAATATAATAGAGTGGTCAGAATCTGCCACATCGCTATTGATTTCCACCCCTCTATTAATAGGGCCAGGGTGCATGATGGTTATTTCTCTGTCTAGCGAATCTAAAAGTTCTTTGTTGATGCCATAGTACATAGAATATTCCCTCAATGAAGGAATATATTTTATTTGCTGTCTTTCTAGCTGAATTCTAAGAATATTTGCAACATCACACCATTCTAATGCCTTTTTCACATCCAATTCCACTTTCACTCCTAGCTCCTTGATGTACTTAGGCAGCAAAGTATTTGGCCCACAAACCATCACCTCTGCGCCAAGTTTTTGTAGTGCAAAAATATTTGAAAGTGCGACCCTTGAGTGTAAAATATCACCAATAATGACCACTTTTTTACCTACCACATCACCATGTTTTTCTCTGATAGAATAAGTATCTAACAGTGCCTGTGTTGGGTGCTCATGCGTACCATCTCCTGCGTTGATGATATTGGCATCTATATGTTTTGACAAAAAATGTGGTGCTCCCGGGCTAGAATGCCGCATCACCACCATGTCCACTTTCATTGCCAAAATATTGTTAACGGTGTCTAGCAACGTTTCTCCTTTTTTAACTGAGCTATTGGAAGAAGAGAAATTGACCACATCCGCCGAAAGTCTTTTCTCCGCCAACTCAAAGGAAAGCCGGGTTCGAGTAGAGTTTTCAAAAAATATATTGGCAATGGTGATGTCTCTTAGTGAGGGTACTTTTTTAATAGGGCGATTGATGACTTCTTTGAAATTATCTGCTGTTTCAAAAATAAGATTGATATCATCTGTGGTCAAATCTTTTATTCCTAACAGGTGTTTTGAACTTAACTGCTGCATCTATTCGTTGTCCTCAATTAACCAAATATTATCATTTTTCATGCCTTGTTCCTTGAGTTCTACCAATACTTTCTGCGAAAATAAGGTATTTACATTTTTACCAATGTACTTAGGTTCAATGGGTAAATCTCTAGAATATTTTCTATTTATCAGTACCAAGAGCTCCACTTTACTCGGTCTGCCAAATGCTATCATCGCATTCAGTGCAGCCCTAATCGATCTGCCAGTAAACAGCACATCATCAATTAAAATTACCTGCTTATCTTCTATCAGAAAAGGAACATTGGTGGCATTTGCCGCTTTGGGCATCTCCCTTCTTCTGAAATCATCTCTGTAAAAAGTGGTGTCAAGCTGCCCGATGGATATTTCACTTCCTAAAATTTCTTCTAGTTTTGTTTTTACCCTTTCAGCAAAAAAAACACCTCGAGGTTGCAATCCTATAATTACGGTGTCTTGGAAAGTGTCGTGGTTCTCGACTAGCTCTTGGCATAACCTGCTAATCGTGATGTCTAAAAGCTTTGAATTTAATATTAACCTTTTTTGCATAACTTGACAGTGCAAATATAGCAAAATGATTATTGCATCAAGTTATTCGTAATATATTTTATTGATGTAAAATACCTTTCTATTTAATTTTGTACCTCCGTCTTTCAGGTTTTTAATTTTCTGCACCCCATAAGCGTAGAAGTATTTGTCGTACCAAAGTTCTAAACCGCCGATATCGTAGTTATTCTCCTTTGCTTCATCTGCCGCAAATTTTGTTGCTATATCTTTCGTTGTTTTCCCCTCAATAATTTCATCCTCCTTGATGATTTTAGAACGTATCTTATTCTCAAACTGATATAACAAAACCGCCCTATCTTCCTCGATACTTGCATGCACATACTGCTCCAGGTTATAGGAAGTCACATCGTTAATTTCAAAACTATTGTCCCATAGCACCTTTCCTTCTTTGTTAAAGGCTATTACTACTGCATGTGTATATTTGTAGCCATCAAAATATTGCCCCCCTCCCCTGTTTCCATATCGCGGCGCAGTGACCGCATTTATATAGGAGTACTGTGTTGAGTACTTTGGGTAGAATGCCTCTCCAAATAAGATGTACTTATCATCTTTTTCGATAATATCATTCACCAATAATTTGTAATGAATTTTAGACCGTTTCCCCAGCGTTTTTCGTTTGTTGATTCTACTTCTTACTCTTGCCTCCCTCTTTGTTTTCATATAGCTGAAAAAATTCTTTAAATCACCATAACTGATATAAGTAATATCTTGCTCACCGCTTTTATCTAATTCTGCAATAAATATTCCATTAGAATATTTTGATTTTCTGTTGGCATAGGTGCCTGCTATGAATTGTTTTTCTGCGTGAAACTTAGTTGATTTTCCAAACAAAATATTATTTTCCCCCTTGGTTTTTAGCCTTGTATTTTGCAAAAGTTCTCCATCTTTATCAAAAGTCTTGATGGCAAGTGTGGTTCGTTTGTCATACGTTCTTTCGGTAACTATGACATTCAGTATTTGCTGCTTTTCATCAACACTTACCTCCACTAGTTCACTTCTATTGCTATAAATTCCTCTGAGCACTTTAATCTTCTTACTCCGAAAATCAAAATGAATAACCGCGGGCATGTAGTTGGCGTAGCCACCCAAAATAGCTGCATTCCCCACTACTGTAAACGCCGTGATTTGTAAAGGAAAAGCATATTCTGCCTCGAAATGTTCAATCTCTTGCGTCGCTAAATCCATGACCACAATAGCCATTTTATCACTGCGATAGGGACTTGTATGAAACAAAAAGTAGGCGTTATTGTTCCTATATTCATACCCTGTAAACTCAAAACTAATATCTAAAAGCAGTTCTGTTCTCCACTCCTGGTGTAGCGAAGTGTCATACTTTATCACTTCCCAAACACTCTTTCTATCTCGACTCCGCTTTCCCTCTCTTATTAATATTAAACCATTTTCCTTTGCATTAATGACCGTAAAATAATTCTCACCACTTTTCAAAGTCACTTCTGCTCGCTCTGGTTGGTGGAGTTGTGCCAATGCATTACTCAGATTTGCAAAAATCAATAATAACAAAAATGCCCGTTGAAAAGAGGATTTCAAATTATAGAGGCTTTTCATTTTTATTTAAAAGTTTAATCTCCAAGGGCTAAAATAGCTTCAAATTCCTCAGGGAGAACGGGCTGCACCGAAAGGCGAGCGTTTTTCACCAAAACCATTTCACTCAAACCGTCCTCTGCTTTTACTTGCGCCAACGTCACTGGGTTCTTGAGCTTCCTTACTGGCACCACATCTACCACAACCCATCGGTCATCATCAATCGTCGGGTCGGGATAAAACTCACTCACCACTTTGGCAATACCAATCACCGACGGGTTTTTAACGCTATGGTAGAACAATGCCAAATCATCCGGCATCATCGCTTTAATATTATTCCGCGCTTGGTAATTTCTTACACCATCCCAATGCGTTCTTTTTTCTTTTATGAAATCATCCCAGGAATATGTCCCTGGCTCAGATTTTATTAACCAATAATTCATCCTCTTATTTCTTTATTTTTAATACCTTATTTTCAATAGAAATTACTTCTATCATATAATCTTTATCACTGTCTTCAAAACTAAGCATCATTTTGTTCCCCTCAATACTACAACTTCCTTTTCTTTCTACTGTCCCGTCTGCTGGAGCAATTTCATAATTAATAAATGATTTGTCTTCGTTCAACTGAAAGCCCGTCCTACCTCGAGAAGGTGGAAATTCATACGTGTCAGGTCGATAAACCTTCACCTCATTTGTGTCCTCTTCATATGAATGCATCCACTTAATATTTTCAATTCTACTGTCGTCAATGGTATGCTGGGCTTTACACTTCGCTGCCATTAAAGAAATTGAAAATATTATTACTAAAAATCCTATGTTGTTAAAAAATCTCCTCATTAAGTCATATTTTTATCTTAGCCACTACGGAACTAATTCAACAGGCATTAAATTTACCATTATATTAGCAAACGAAAAAATAATTTAAAAGTTAAAAAAAGCATATTTATGGAGTATTGTGGAAATATACGAAAAATGAAAACGGCATTGGATAGTGAAGGGAAAGCCCAATATCGTTTTATATTGTATGACAACCTAGAACCCAGTCATGAAATACCAATGAATGAACTAGTTGGCAAGGAGATTAATTTAAAGTTTGAGCATCAAATTAATTGTGTGGTTACTGGAAAGAAAATCAGAAAACCATATGGGGAAGGCATGAGTTATGATGCCTTTATGGAATCGCCAATGGCTGTTCCCAGTATTATCAGGCCTGAACTCAGCCAGGCACATTTAGGTATCGGACTTCGAGATTTGGAGTGGGAAATTGAACACCATGTCAAGCCACATTATGTATATTTTGCGCTTACCGGCGATGTTAAAGTAGGGGTAACAAGGGATACTCAGGTGCCAATCCGTTGGATAGACCAAGGGGCGACTGAGGCAATAATTTTTGCAAAAACTCCTTATCGCCAGGCAGCAGGACTGATAGAAGTCTCGCTAAAAGAATTCATGTCCGACAAAACCAATTGGCGTAATATGCTTAAAAATGTATTTATCAATACGCAATCCTTGCAAGAAGCAAAGGAAGAAATGTTACCCAAAGTTACAGGTGATTTGTCCGAGTTTTTGGTGGATGATAATACGGTCACTTCAATTAAATACCCTGTGCTACAATATCCTGAAAAAGTAAAGTCGATGAAATTTGATAAGTTTCCAGAAATCACAAAAAAACTAGTCGGTATAAAAGGACAGTACCTTCTTTTTGAAGACGATACTGTCATCAATATCCGTAGCCAAAGTGGTTATAAAATTTGCTTGAGCGTTTAAACTTTATAATTATGAAGACTCTTTACATCAATAGACACGCCAAATCAAGTTGGGCAAATATGGGCATGACAGATTTTGATAGACCACTTAATACAAGAGGAGAAAATGATGTGCCAAAAATGGGACTGCACTTACAACAAAAAGGGATTTTTCCTGATTTGATAGTATCGAGCCCCGCTAATCGTGCCATTACAACAGCGCATATCATAGCGGGTCTACTTGGTTATAACACAGAAAATATCACAGAAGACAGAAAACTCTATCACGCCAGCGAAGTCGATATTTTAGATATAATCAAACAGCAAGACGACAAAGTGGATTCGCTAATGATTTTTGGGCACAATCCAGGCTTCACAAACTTAGCAAGTATATTAAGTGGCAGGTGGTTTGATAATATTCCTACCTGCGGCATTGTTGCCTTGAAATTTGAAGTTACTAATTGGAGCGAAGTTGCTGCAGAAAGTGGAGAAATATTGTTCTTCGATTACCCAAAAAATATTGGGTAACTATTCTAACTCTTGTTTTTTAGGAATCAATACCGACAAAAAAGCAGATAAAAATAACGTCAGTACAATCACCAAAAACGACAACATTGTAGATAAGTGAATGTCTACAAATTCCAAAAGCATTTTCGCACCGATGAATATCAGAATAAAAGAAACGCCTTTTTGCAGTAGGTAAAACTTATTTATCACTCCTGCTAATAGAAAAAACATAGCCCGTAGTCCCAGTACAGCAAAAATATTAGACGTATAAAGAATAAATCGACTATCGGTAATGGCAAAAGCCGCAGGAATTGAGTCCACTGCAAAAATCAAATCGGTCACTTCTATCAACACCAAAACTAAGAGCAGCACTGTTGGTACGGTCTTTCCGTTTTCTTTTGTAAAAAAACTTACCCCATGATTGCCTTCGGAAACTTTAAATCGCTTAATAATATTTCTCGTTATGAAATCACCATCAGGATTAAACTCCTCCTCTTCATTATCAAAAAACAATTTAACACCAGAAAAAACAAGAAATGCACCAAACAATATTAACACCCAATGAATTTTGGCTACCAGGACAACGCCGACAAAAATGAAAATACCCCTAAGAATAAGTACACCAAAAATTCCCCAAAATAAAATCTTATGATAATACTCCTCTTTGATACTAAAATATTTGAGAATCAGTAAGATGACAAAGATATTGTCCATCGACAGCGCTTTTTCTGTTACATACGCCGAATAATACTTCAACATAGGTTCTTTTCCACCACCAAATTGGTATATAACAAAACCAAAAGCAACAGAAATTGCAATCCAAAAAATAGTCTGTAAAGAAGCTGCCTTAATGGTTATTTTTTTAGCATCTTTATTAAAAATACCTAAATCAATAATCAGAAAAGCAATAATAATAACGAAAAAAAGGATAAATAATCCTACCCGCTCACCCAATAAAGCATCCAAATCCATACAAATAAATTACGTTCCCTTCTATACACCAATATGGTATATATCCCGTTCAAAGGTAAAAGGTAACTACCCATCTGCGATTTTAATTATAAAAAAAATGAAATACAAGAAAAATTGTACTTTTTACAGATTTCTAAAGAACCACTTTCCAAGAAACTATAAAATAAATTGACTTAAATCCTTATCCTGAACGAGATCTGACAGTCTTTCCTTCACCATTTCTTTGGTAATTGCAATTTTAGAATTTGCTTGAATTTTATCTGGCACATCAAATAGGAAGTTGTTCAGCAAGTGGCTCATGACCGTATGCAATCTACGAGCTCCTATATTTTCAACACTCTCATTTATTCTAAACGCCATGTCAGCAATTTCCTCAAGGGCTTCATCACTGAACTCTAAGTCCACTTCTTCAGCCTTCAACAATGCTTGATATTGCTTGGAAAGTGCATTTTTAGGCTCTTTTAATATCTTATAAAAATCGTCCTTGGTGAGGCTTTCTAATTCTACTCTAATCGGAAATCGTCCTTGCAATTCAGGAATCATATCAGATGGCTTTGACATATGAAATGCCCCTGCTGCTATAAATAAAATATGGTCTGTCTTTATCATGCCATATTTGGTGTTCACCGTACTGCCCTCTACAATGGGCAATAAATCACGTTGTACCCCTTCTCTACTCACATCTCCCCCACCGCTTTTCTTAGAATTCACTGCAATTTTATCAATTTCATCGATAAAAATCATTCCGGTGTTTTGTGCTTTTCTTATAGCCTCTTCTTTCACCTCATCCATGTCTACCAGCTTGGCAGATTCATCTTCTAGTAATATTTTCTTTGCTTCTCCAATGGTCGTTTTTTTCTTCTTAGATTTTTTTGGCATCATGCCGCCAATCATTTCTTGCAAATTAATCATCGAAGATTCATCTATCATACCGCCACCAATCATACCAATCCCATTGCCTCCAGCTTGCTTCACATCTATTTCAATCTTTCTATCATCTAGCGTTCCGCTTTGAATTTTCTTTCTAAATTTTTCTCGCGTTTGCTCATTCAATTCTTGATCCGTTTTTGGCATGTCTCCATTTACTGATTCAAACCCTGGTGCTGTTGATGTCACAGCACTTTTCAAAGGAGGAATAAGTGCATCTAAAATTATCTCTTCCACTATCTCAGTTGCTTTAGCCTTCACCGACGCTTTTTTCTGTGTCGTTACAAGGTTGATCGAATGTTGCACCAAGTCACGTACCATGCTCTCTACATCTCTGCCCACATACCCAACTTCCGTAAATTTTGAAGCCTCCACCTTTGTAAACGGCGCATCCGCAATTTTAGCAAGCCTTCTTGCTATTTCAGTTTTCCCCACCCCGGTTGGTCCTATCATCAAAATATTATTTTGCACAATTTCACCTTGGATTTCCGCTGGGGTATTCATTCTTCGCCAACGATTTCGCAGTGCGATTGCTACGTTTTTCTTTGCCTTGGCTTGTCCAATAATGTATTTATCAAGTTCCAAAACAATCTGCCTTGGGGTCATATACTTTTCGTTATCTATCATTTTTTCTTAATTAATGTATTAAAATTACTTATCAGCGTCAAGTGATTAGTGCTACCCGCCACATGGAACAATGTTTTGGAATAGGCAATTTCAAAAGATTTTATGCTGAACATAAAACCCGTAGAAAAACCAGAGCCCCCTGATATTTCTTCTAATCGAAGTTCACGTCTCATTAAGTGGTTATACCCTATTCTAAAATTAAAGTTTTTACTTGGTTCAAATGTAGCTGAAAATACAAAATGTCTAAAAATTTTGTCTACCACCTTTGGCTCATCGACAAGATTATCGTGTCCAAGGTTACTATTTGGATCAAAAAAAGCAATATCCCCTTTGTATAGATTATATGCCGCAACCGAAAAGCGGATAGGCATATGCTGTGGTTTTATACTTACCCCAACTTGAACATCAAAAGGTAAGATGGTATTTGCTGTCTCGCTATAGTCACTCATTAAAAAGCCTATATTTTTTATAGCCAGCCCAATTGTCAAGTCTTTTGTTGGATGCTTAAAGGCTCCTCCAATATCCAATAGTAGTGCATTGGCCTTGTTTGAAGCAATCGTTGACAATACCAACTTCAAATTTCCACCGATACTAAAATTACCTGAATTTCTACTGTGTCCTATAACAACAGCTAGTTCATTAGCCTTAAAATCTCCTAGCTCAAATCCGGACTCATCATAAGCTGTGATTTTTCCATAATTCAAATATTTCAACCCAAGTGCCCAGGTGCCGTAACGTTCAAATGTTTTTGCGTAGGCGATATTAGAGAATTTTACACCTCCTAAATATGCTAAATAGCTTAATGATGCTTGATTATCTGCCGCACTGTCAAGCAAAGCTGGATTGTTGAAAAATGCATTGACATCGTCGGTTGGCTGCGCCACACTTATACCTCCTAGCGCTGCAGTTCTAGCATCCCCTGGCACATTCAAAAATTCAAATGACCGCTGCCCACCGATTTGCGCCATGGCTGGCAGTGAGCAAAGTAGCATTAGAAAAAATGTTAAAAACCGTTGTTGCATTTAGCTATTTATATCACTTTTTTGACGTTTTTTCAATTATAAATTCTGTTGGATTCTTTACTTTTGCTTTAAGTAAAGCTATTTCTAAAACTTCTTCCACATTATCCACAAAATGGAATTTCAATCCTTTCAAATAGTTTTCACTAATTTCTTCGATGTCCTTTTTGTTCTTTTTGCAAAGAATAATTTCCTTGATTCCTGCTCTTTTTGCTGCCAGCATCTTTTCCTTGATTCCACCCACGGGTAACACCTTCCCTCTCAATGTGATTTCTCCAGTCATCGCTAGTTTTCCTTTCACTTTTCGTTGTGTGAAAATAGAAGCAATAGAAGTAAGCATGGTTATACCCGCAGATGGACCATCTTTTGGCACGGCGCCTGCAGGTACGTGAATATGCAAATCATAATTATCAAATACTTTATAATTGATATTCAATTTTTCAGCATTTGATTTCAAATAGGAAAGTGCTGCTACCGCCGATTCCTTCATCACATCGCCTAACTGGCCAGAAAGCGTCAACTTACCCTTCCCTCTATTAACGCTAGATTCTATAAATAGTATCTCTCCTCCTACCGACGTCCAAGCAAGTCCAGTCACCACACCCGCCATGTCATTGTCTTGGTAAAGCTCATTATCAAAAATTTCTGCGCCAAGTATTTTCACGACCCCCGCTTCTGTAATCTTCTTACTATACTTTTCCTCCATGGCAATTGATTTGGCAACATTTCTAATTACTGAGCCAATTTTCCTTTCCAGACCCCGCACGCCAGACTCTCTCGTATAACCACTGACAATTTTTTGAATTGCTTTTATATCAAAAGCAACATCCTTTGCCATTAATCCATGCTCCTTTTTTTGCTTTGGAATTAAATGCTTCTTGGCAATTTGTACTTTTTCCTCTATGGTATAACCATTGATCTCGATGATTTCCATCCTATCACGTAATGCTGGCTGTATGCTCCCTAATGAATTAGCTGTTGCTACAAAAAGCACCTTTGAAAGATCATAATCTATCTCTAAGTAGTTGTCAGAGAACGTGCTATTCTGCTCAGGGTCAAGCACTTCCAGCAATGCCGAAGAAGGGTCTCCCCTAAAATCCGAATTCACCTTGTCTATCTCATCCAATACAAAAACAGGATTAGATGATTTTGCTTTTTTCATGTTCAAAATTATCTTTCCAGGCATTGCACCGATATATGTTTTTCTATGCCCTCTTATTTCGGCTTCATCATGTACACCGCCAAGTGACATTCTCACGTATTTTCTTCCTAGCGACTTAGCAATGGATTTTCCAAGAGATGTTTTCCCTACGCCAGGAGGGCCATATAAACACAGAATTGGTCCTTTCAAGTCATTCTTTAATTTGAGCACTGCCAAATATTCAATAATCCGCTCCTTTACTTTTTCCAAGCCAAAATGATCTTGGTCTAATATTTTTTGCGCTTTTTTTAAGTCAAAATCATCTTTGGTATAGTTATCCCAGGGCAAATCCACCAAGTATTCTGCATAATTAATAGCCACTGGATATTCCGCAGCCATAGGGTTCATTCGCATAATCTTTGTGAGCTCTTTGTCAAAATGCTCTTTTGCATATTTAGGCCACTTTTTCTTCTTGGCCCGTGCTTTTAAATCTTCTACTTCTTGATCAGCGCCGCCCTGACCTAGTTCATCTTGCAACACTTTCATTTGCTGCCTCAAGAAATAATCGCGCTGCTGCGCATCAATATCGGTATGCACTTTACTATGAATTTCATGCTTTAATTCGAGCATCTGAATTTCCTTCAGCATAAACTCCAGCAGTACGGTTGCCCTTTTTACGCCATCATTTATTTCCAGTAATTTTTGTTTGTCCGCAACCCCTGTATTGATATTCGATGAAAGGAAATGTGTTAAAAAACTAGGGCTTGATATATTTTCAAGCGTAATTTTTGCTTCTTGGGGTATCTCAGGGTTTAGTTTTAATATTTTTAGCGCTGCATCTTTTAGCGATTGCATTGTTGCTTTGAGGTTCTTATTAGTTTCCTTAGGAAATTTTTCTTTCAAAATTTTGAAAGTTGCTTTCATATAGGGATCCTCCTGTATGATTTTACTGATTTCAAAGCGCTGCTTTCCCTGAATAATAATCGTCGTATTACCATCTGGCAAGACAATCATTTTTATAATTTTGGCGATGGTGCCAACCTTATAGATTTCTCCTTTACCTGGATCTTCAGCATTCTGATTTTTTTGTGCTACAACACCTATTATTCGTTCCGCTTTATATGCTTCTTTCACCAGCTTAACTGATTTTTCTCTGCCCACGGTAATTGGTATAATTACGCCTGGAAATAAAACTGTGTTTTTTAATGGCAATATTGCCAGCGCTTCTGGGATATTTTCCAATGCTTGATCCTCTTCCGGATTGATTATTTGTATCAACTCACCTGAATCCTCATCTCCTATGTTTGATAAAATAATATTATCTAAAAATATATTCCTGTCTTCCATAATATTTCTTCTCTTCCATATGTCAATATGACATCTTTTTTTATATAAATCGCTATTTTCTGCGAACTAGTATTTAGTCAAGTATTGTACCAAAGTAATTTATATGCCAAAAATGCTTTGTTTTAATACAAAACTTGTAGCATTTTAGCAGAAATATGCACGCACCCGCCAAATGGCTAGGAATAAATACATTAAAATAATATTCGTTTTCGGCTTACTACTAGTCAGTTTCTCCTCTTTTTCGCAAAAGAAAAGAAGAAAAGGATTGACTTTACCTAAACTTGAAGATACCACAAAATCAGCTTTATCTTACTTCCCAGTTGAATTCAAAAATATCAACAAAACAACCTATTACACTGACAGAAAGAAGTTAAGGACCATTGAAAAGCTTAATAATGCCAAAAAATGGAAGGAATTATACAAGCCATTGGAAGTTTATATTTCGAATTTTGGGATTGAAAATTTCAGAAAAGATACATATTGGCTGTGGAGATATGCACAAATAACAGAGCTAAGCGGGAATAAATACAAAGCAAAAAAAGTGTATCAGTTAGTCCTCAAGCACTTAAGAGAACAAACCGATTTGAAAAAAATCTCTATTCACCTTGATTCATTGCGTGTCAACGACAAAGATTATTATGTCTCACTGGAGCACTACTATGAATTAGTTGAATTCCGAAAACAGGTAGATACACTTATTCCTCCGAGAGGTGTTTTACTAAATATGGGAGAGCACATCAATTCAGAGTATGCTGACTATGGCCCAACCATAAGCCGACATGAAAATACGTTGCTTTTCACTTCAAAAAGAAACCGCGTACACAATGCCCTTGAAACTAAGGTCAATGAAGATTTGTTTTTTGCCACGGGCGAAGATGGTTTTTGGGAAAAAGCCTCCCCACTAAAAAACATCAATACCAAATATAATGAAGGATCGGGATGCCTTTCAAAGGATGGCAACACGCTTTATTTTGCACGATGCAATGCACCAGATTCGTACGGAAATTGTGATTTATATGTGGCAGAAATGCAAGCAGATAGCACTTGGGGAAATATCAAAAATCTAGGCGAACTTGTCAATAGCGACTCATGGGACTCACAACCATCACTATCGCATTCCGAAGATACCTTGTTTTTCGCCTCCGACAGAATTTCAGGTTTTGGCTTGTCAGATATTTACTATACTTATAAAACCAAAAAAGGGGCGTGGTCAAAAGCACAAAATATGGGACCGGTCATCAACACTCAAAAAAATGAAGTGAGTCCGTTTTATCACCCCAAGCAAAACGTTTTATATTTTAGTTCAAATGGGCAGCTACTGAATTTTGGTGATTATGACATTTATAAGTCCTATCAAAAAGGAAATGCGTGGAGCGAGCCACTCAATATCGGACCATTGGTTAATGATAAAGGCAGTGAATATTATTTTTCGATAGATGCAGCGTCCAAAAATCTATATTACGCCAAGTCAATTGATGTAGACTTAGCAAACCTTGACTTATTCTCTTTTCCATTGCCCATGGGAGCACACCCTGAGGCGACTGCCAGACTGGAAGGTTCGCTGAGAGAGCAAGGAACGGATAAACCTCTACAAGGAATTGTATCGATTATAGACCTGGACAAAGGGGTAGAAGTAGCGCCCAAATTTTTGCGCCCTGATGGCTCTTTTAGCTTTAACCTCATCAATAATAATAATTATCTGTTAATCATTCACGGTGAAGATTTTTTCAGAATTGAAGAGCTCTTCTACATGGATGGCGATGTGAAATTTGACCGAAAAGTGAATACGTTTGCAGGAAAATTGGAGTTTGAATCGGTAGAGTTTGACAATGGAAAATCTGAAATAAAAACTGAAATGTTTGATGATTTGAACAAAATCGCTGATTTCATGTGGGATCATCCAGAATTTGACTTGACCATATCAGGACATACTGATTCTGATGGCAACGAGGAAGCCAATCGAATTTTATCGCAAGAGAGAGCCGCTGCGATTATGGAATACCTCACCTATTTTGGAAAAATAGACCAATCACGAATCAAAGCCATCGGACATGGCAGCTCCAAACCAATCGTAGAAGAAACCTCCGCGGAAAATAAAAAGCTTAATCGAAGGGTTGAGTTTGAGATTAATCGGGTTTATTAGGTACAATTTTTAATTTCTACTTTGGTTGAAAGATGTCAAAGTATTCCTTAAACATAAATTTTCTATTTCTTTTATAGCCTGTCAACTCTACCAATATATCTAACTCCACCATTCGTTTAATCAATCTGTTGGCAGCAGGAGTTGAAACTTGCAATAGATTTGAAATTCTTGATGCATCACTAATCGGTGTTTGATATAAGTAGTTAACGAGTCTTTGGCCCTGAGCACTCCTACTTCCCAACTGTGGTAGTTTTTCCATTTCAATTTTAGTTTTTAAAGCTAAAATATCCTTAAAGACTTGAATTGATCCCTTCGAAGTTTCTATGACTCCTTCCAAAAAGAATTTTACCCACTGCTCCAGTTTATTTGCAGTTCTCACCGCCATTAAATTATCATAATAATAGCTTTTATGCTTCTCAAAAAAATCTGACAAACAAAGTGAGGGCTTTTTTAGTACTTCAGTACTTACCAAATACAACGTTATTAACAGCCTTCCTAGCCGCCCATTTCCATCTAAAAATGGATGAATGGTTTCAAATTGATAATGTGCAATTGCTATTTTTATTAAATGCGGTATCTGATATCTCTCGTCATTAATGAATGCCTCCAAATCACTCATTAATCCCATAACCTCCGTATGATTGGGAGGAATAAATATGGCGTTTTTTAATGTCGCTCCTATCCAATTCTGACTCGTTCTAAATTCTCCAGGCACTTTATGCTTCCCCCTTACGCCAGATAAAAGAGTTTTGTGAGTTTGTTTTAGTAGGCGATTAGATAACGGTAAGTTTTCTAGTGCTTTAATTGAAGTGTTAATTGCTCTAATATAGTTTTGTACTTCTGCCCAGTCATCTTTTTTTTCAGGATTGATACCTGTCTCTTCAATCAAAGCCTCTTCCATATTTGTCTTTGTTCCTTCAATTCTACTTGAGGTTGTAGCCTCTTTCAAAATATGCATTTCAATAAAAAAATCAACATCAGGAATGATTTGAGAAAACGCATTTAACTCTCCTATCAATCGGTTTGCCTCTGCCAATAATTTATTTACGCCAGGCGAAGAAATAATCCAATTATGGTTAATCTTTTCAGGAGAATAAGATTGATATTCTATTTGCCTGTTATATTTACTTGAAGTGAAATCCCTTAAATCCATATACATTTTGTAAAACTAAACGTAAATATAAAGATTTATAATTACGTTTTTATACATTTTCGTAATTATAGATATTCATAATTACATTTTATTATAATTTCATAATTATAAATATACATAATAACGTTTTACAGGTGCTATAACATTTGCAGACATTACTTTTTTTTAACCGCCACAATTCTAATTCGCTTATAATCAGCAACCCAAATCTCGTCTTGCAAATGCGTGTTTTCTAAATCATTTTGAACTTCATCTAGGATTTCTTCTTTATCCGCTTCTGATATTCCTACAAAAAAATAATCTGCAAACATTAAGAACCAATCCTTCATACCTTGCCTGCCTATTAAGGGTGTTGGTCGGTTAAAATGCTCCGCATAGATTACGCTAAATCCCTGTTTTTCAAGTTCAGTGGTGTATTCGCCAATGGAAGGGAAATACCAAAAATCAACAGCGGCATTATCATGAAAACCTCTTTTTGTAAGGCTCATTCTCAACGCTTTAAGCATTTCTCCTACGTTTCCTTTTCCTCCGAACTCAAGAGCAATTCTTCCGTCTTCTTTCAGGCAGGCGTTCATGCTTTCTATCACTTTTTCTTTTTCAGGAATCCAGTGCAGCACAGCATTAGAAAAAATAGCATCAAATTTTATGTCAAATTGCAGCGCCGTAGCATCCATGCAGTAAAATTCTACTTCAGGAAATTTAGATTTTGCCTCGTCAATCATTTCGGCCGAAGCATCAACACCTATTACCTTTGCCCCTGAAAGAAAAATTTTATGCGTCAAGTCGCCTGTACCACATCCCAAATCTAAGATTTTCTCTTCTGCTTTAGGCTGTAGGTAGGAGAATATACCCTCTCCGTACTTTGACACAAAATCATGTGAATTATCGTATAGGGTTGCGTTCCATTTCATATTCTTCTCTTAAAAGAACACCAATTACGTTTTATAAAAATATAACCTTATACAAACCATTTAAGATAACATAAGCCATCAAACTTAATAACAGCACCATGCCTATCTTCTGCGCAATTTCTAAAAACTTATCACTTGGTGGTCTTCCAGCCACTGCTTCATAGGTTAGGAACATCACATGTCCCCCATCTAGCGCAGGAATAGGTAATAAATTCATAAATGCTAACACCATAGATAAGAGTCCAGTCAATCCCCAAAATTTTACCCAACTCCAAGTGCCACCAAACATTTGAGCGATTTCTATCGGTCCACCAATAGATTTACGAAAGGAAAGTTCACCAGTAAACATTTTTCCAAATGCCTTTAGTTGTGTCGTAATCACTGAAAATGCTTTCGTTGTTCCCACAGGAAATGATTCGAAAAAACCATACTTGTTATGCGCTGGAATCAAAAGGCTCTCTACACCAAATCCCAATTTACCATCCTCATCAATACTCGCCAATACATCATGTATTTTTCCTGCTCTTTTATACTTCATGGTGATTTCTTTTCCTTTATTTTGGCTTAAAACTGCTTGTAACTCATGGAAGTACTTTATTGTTTTTCCATCCAACCCAACGATATAATCCCCCACCGCTAGCCCTGCCTTAGACGCTCCCGTTCCTGGAGAAACCATTCCTACCCTGAATGGCATAATCGGGGAAAACAAGGATTTCTTATCCTTTTGATCTGACATTTGATCTAAAAATCCTTTTGGGATATCAATCCTTATAATTTCTCCTGCTCTATCCACTTCAAAGTACCCATTATCTGCTAGTAGCACGTTTGGGTCTGTTAAATCAGCAAAATTTTCAAAATCATGACCATTTACTTTCAATACTTTATCTCCTGTTTTAAAACCGAGTTCTTTGGCTAATTCGGAGGGCACTATGCCATATTTATTTAATTCTTCTTTGGCAATATATGACTCTCCATATACAAAAGTCATCATACTAAAAATAAGGATTCCGAGCAGCACATTCATAATAATCCCGCCTAACATGACTATCAATCGCTGCCAAACAGGTTTAGCCCTAAACTCCCATGGCTCAGGTTCTTTAGCAAGCATCTCTGTATCCAATGACTCATCAATCATCCCTGAAATTTTCACAAACCCACCTAGTGGGATAGCGCCGATAGAATACTCTGTTTCTCCATATGTAACGCCAAACACTTTGGGTGGAAATCCTATCGAGAATTTCTCTACCTTCATACCAAACATTTTTGCAGCAATCATATGCCCAAACTCGTGAATCCCCACCAAAATTGAGAGTGCCAAAATTAATTGGGCTGCCATTATCAATCCGTCCATTTTATTTTTATGTTAATTTATGTCTACTGTATTTTAAATTAATTCTTGTGCTATTCTTCTGGTCTCATGGTCTGTCTTGATATAATCATCTACAGTTGGTGCTTGAATGAAGGTAACTTTCTCCATACATGCCGCAATCACATCAGACATTTCCAAAAAACCAATTTTATCTTTCAAAAATGCATCCACTACTACTTCATTGGCAGCATTTAAAATGCACGGCATGTTACCGCCTTTTTCCAATGAATCAAATGCCAAACCTAGGTTTTTGAAAGTTTCCACATCGGGCTTTTCAAAATCCAAGGAAGGATAGTCGGCAAAGTTAAACCTTGGGAAGTTAGATTTCAACCTTTCGGGATAACTTAATGCAAATTGTATAGGGATACGCATATCAGGCAGCCCGAGTTGCGCTTTTATGGAGCCGTCTTCAAATTGCACCATTGAGTGGATAATCGATTGCGGATGCACCACCACCTCTACCTGAGATGCCTTCAAGTCAAATAGCCACTTGGCTTCGATTACTTCTAAACCCTTGTTCATCAACGAGGCAGAATCGATGGTAATTTTTGCGCCCATATCCCAATTCGGGTGTTTCAGCGCCTGCTCCTTAGTAACTTTTGATAAAAACGCCGTATCCTTTCCCCTAAACGGTCCGCCCGAAGCGGTTAAAAATATTTTTTCTATTGGGTTATGAAATTCGCCTACCAAACATTGAAAAATAGCCGAATGCTCAGAATCAATCGGATAAATATTTACGCCTTTCTCTCTTGCCAATGTGGTAATAATCTCTCCAGCAACTACTAGCGTTTCTTTATTGGCAAGTCCTATGTTCTTGCCTGCTTCGATGGCTTTGATGGTTGGTAGAAGTCCGCAGTATCCTACTACTGCAGTCAGCACCAAATCGACACTGTCCATTTGCACGACAGAAGCCAATGCGCTTTCTCCAGCGTACACCTTAACTCCCTTTGGATCAAGCGTTTCGAACACTTTTTCATAAAGTAATTCATTGGCTATAACTACCACATTTGGCTTGAATTTTAAGCTCTGCTCAATCAGTAAATCGGCATTATTTTGTGCGGTTAATACTTCCACTTCGAACCTATCGGCATGCGCTGCAATAACCGCTAGTGCTTGCGTGCCAATGGAGCCAGTTGACCCTAAAATTGCTATATTTTTTTTGTTATTTTCCAAATTATATAAATCTTCGTCATTCCTGCGAAGGCAGGAATCTCAACCCATAATACAAATTATCTAAAATCAATTACTTCATTGTACAAATCCTTCAACGTTGGGTTCATTTTTTTAATTAACCTATCCTTCCAACTTCGCTTCCATTTCTTAATATTTTTCTCTCTCTCAATTGCTGATTCAATGTCTTCAAAAAACTCAAAATATACTAAGTCTGTACAATTATACTTTTTAGTAAACCCAGAACCCTCTCCGTTTTTATGTTGATATATCCTTGAAGAAAGATCACTTGTCACTCCTATATATAATACTGTTCTCGTCTTATTTGAAACAAAATAAATATAACCACCTTTTTCGTTCATAATGAAAGTGAGATTCCTGCCTTCGCAGGAATGACGTTAATTTAAGTTTCTTTCTCCCTAAACCCCTTCAATTCATTCGCTATCTTTTCATCATTTGAAAGCCTTGGCACTTTATTCTGCCCTCCTAATTTTCCCAACGACTTCATATAATTTCTAAACGCATCCTTTTGAAGCGTCACAATTTTTAAGCCTCGAAGAATGCTTCCAGAAATCAGGTCGTCATAGTAGGAATTTAATTTACATAGCTGCAAATCTAATGTTTTTTCAAACGCAGACAAATCTGTCGGTGAATTGTTAAATTCCACATACCATTCGTGCAATGGCAGCCCAGCCGCTGGCGTTACATTTGGCGCTACGGTAAACTCCACCAATTCGACTTCAGGAAATTGTTCCATGGTGAATTTCATTGCCTTTTC
>CAYRIF010000019.1:0-21762 GCA_964424205.1 uncultured Roseivirgaceae bacterium
TTTGCAACCGTATTTATTTCTAAATGCTCAATATCTTTTCTACCGGTAGTCTCTCCAAAATCAATAGCCAATTTTAATTTCTTCGCCATATCATCCGCATCAAAATCAGTAACATAGCAACCATCCGTTTTTCCAATGATAGCCTGCACATCACCTACATCTGTTGCCACAATGGGTATTGCGCTCGCCATCCCTTCTTTGATTACATTTGGTGAGCCTTCCAAATAGGAAGTCAGCACCAATACATCTCCTGCATTGATATACAGCGGAATTTCCTCTGGCGCTATCGGATACGGATTCAATATTTCCCAATCAGGTTCGTTTGCTTTTATAATTGCTTCTTCTACTAGCGTAATATTCTTTCGGGGATCGGCAGCATTGGCTAAGAATACAATGTATTTCATATTAGCTTCCAGCCCTAATTTTTTTCTTATCTCTTGTTGATCTCTTGGCATAAACTTCTGATAATCCACACCGTTTGGAATAATCTCACACTTACTTTTTAGGTAAACGTAATCTGCTAAATTTTGTGATTTCACAATAACTTTTGAAACAAAAGGTTGTAACAATTTAGCTAAAAATATTACTGGATAGCTCTTTAGCTTACGGTTTCCTTTGGCATCTACCATGCCATAGACATCACTACCCATATATGATATAACGACAGGGATTCCTGAGAATGCTAATACCGCCACCCAGCCACAGTACACATAATGCGCATGAATGACATCATACTTTTTGGCTTTTAATTGTTCTTTCAGCTTACCAATACTATTGTAATAGCCTTTGATTCCACCTTCAGTGATTAAAAAATGATCTAATGACACGCCATTATCAATTAGAGATTGCTCCTGACTTTTGATAAAAGGCACCACACCAAATTTCGTTGTTCCACTACTAATAAAAAGTATATTCAATTTTCTTTCCATTACCCTTCTAGCCATCGATTATAAATAATCATTTTCCAGATAAAATGACCATAGTCATAAGTACCGTTTTTATTATCCTCAATCACCTTTTTGATGAGCTTATTATTTAATCCAAAATCCTTCTTAGTTATCTCATCTAGCACCACATCAAACGACTTGTCCTTAAACCACTCGCGTAACGGCACATTAAATCCTTTTTTTGAAGCAGTAAGTAATGATTCTGGCAATTGTCTTGCCACCGTTTTACGTAAAACACTTTTGGTTGTATAGCGAGGCAGTTTAATATCTTTATGCACACGATACATCAATTCCACCAATCGATAATCTAGAAAAGGAATTCTAGTTTCAAGCGAATGTGCCATACTCATTCTGTCTACTTTCAATAACATTCTATCAGGTAGAGAGGTGATATACTGCCAGTACATAAACTGATAAAATGGGTCTTTAAAGCGACTACCCTTCATAGTATCACTCACAAAATCCTCAACTTTTATCGTATCACTGGTGATAAAATCTTTGGGCGAGTAAGGACCATTCATATCATATTTTGATATCAAACGCTGATCAAAAGTGCCTTTTGCGTATTTAAGTGTCTGATGATATCTATTTAATTTATACCTTAGTTTTCCTTTAAACATAGATGCGACGCCGGAAAGCATCACATGCAACGAATTTTGAATAAATTTTGGAAATTGTTGGTATTGATGGGCGAATTTTTAACCTCTGAAAGCGCGATAACCAGAAAGCACTTCATCTCCTCCATCTCCAGTAAGCACCATCTTGACATGCTTGGCAGCACACGCCGAAACAAACCCTGTAGGAATAGCGGCAGGGTCGGCAAAAGGTTCATCATAATGAAATAATATCCTTTTTAGTGAATCTTCAAATTGGTCTGGTTCTATCTGATATTCATGGTGGTTTGTTTTGAATTTTTCAGCAACCTGCTTTGCTAAACTGCGCTCATCAAAATCTTTTTGCGAAAAGCCAATTGTAAAAGTTTCTACTGGATTTTTACTAATCTTAGACATCTCCGCAACAATACTGGCTGAATCTAATCCCCCACTTAAAAAAGCACCAAACGGGACGTCACTACGCATTCGTATTTTTACAGAATCTACAAACAATCTTTCAAACTCCTCTAAAACATATTTTTCATCAGTAATCAAATCATGCTCTGAAACATCAGGCAATTCCCAATAAGACTCTGCTGTGACCTTTCCATTTTTAACAAGTAAATAGTGACCAGCTTTTAGCTTAGAAATACCTTTATAAAAGGTGTACGGTGAAGGGATAAATCCAAGCGTAAAGTATAGTTCAACTAGCTGATTATCAGGCATTTTAGGCATTCCATATTTAAGTAAACTTTTAATCTCTGAACTGAAAATAATTGAATTATCAAAAACCGCATAATTCAAAGATTTCTCTCCTATCCTATCTCTTGAAATAAATAGTTCTTGCTTCGTTTCATCCCACAGCGCAAAAGCCCACATACCATTCAATTTATGCTGACAATCTACGCCCCATTGTTCGTATGCCTTCAGTATCACCTCTGTATCTGATGCGGTTTTGAAAACGTGACCCAGCTTCATTAACTCTTCCCTTAATTCGATATAATTATATATCTCTCCATTAAAAACAATGATTTTTTTTTTATCATCACTATACATGGGTTGGTCACCTGTACTCAGGTCAATGATAGCCAATCTTCTGTGGCCTAACCCTACATTTTTCTTAATAAAAAAACCTTCACCATCAGGTCCTCGATGACTGATGATGTCATTCATCTTTTTGAGTGTATTTGTCTCTACCTCCCTTTCTCGGTCAAAATGCAGTACGCCAGTTATTCCGCACATATAAAAATATCTCTTGGAAAAATAAAAATTTTCCTAAAATTAGTCTAATTTCTGATTTAAACCTAAACAGTTTAAGCTGTAAAAAAAATATTCCTGAAATTTAAAAACCACCATGATTGTTTCGTATATTGTGGGTTCGTTCAGATGAAAAGTAAACTTTTATCAAGACATTACGTTCAAATGTGGGTTTAACAAATATTTTTTATAATTAGCATGTTTAAGTTATTGCGAACATTTTTCCTGTTTTTCGTTTTTAATATTATAATGTTTGGCGCTCTTTCTGCTCAAACAATTACACCAACGTTTCACAGTTTGGGCATCTATTTTGGTCAAAAAGAATACATTGGAGAATGCAAAGTAAACTACAAGGCTGAGGGCGATAAAAATTGGAAAGAAGCATTACCCCTTTGGTATGACAAAAGGAATAGCGAATACCGTGGTAGCATTGTAAACTTGATACCTGGCACAGCCTATGAGGTTAAACTCTTTCCAAATGATACTGGTAAAACTGAACTATTAACGGCGAGTACCTGGAACGAGAATTTTTCTATTACCAAAACTGTTTACCTAGAGAAAAATAGCCATAAAACTTTGAAAATCAATCAATCAGGAACAAAAGATGGCTATATATTATATACTTTCCAACCTGAAGAAACTGAGGCAACAATTGATGTGAATCATGAAAGGTCAAATTGTATAGAAATAATGGAGGGCACGTCTTTTATAATCATCAAGGGGCTTACCCTAAAAGGTGCTGCGGCACATGGCATTCGAATTTTTAATAATTGTCATGACATTGTCATAGAAGAAAATGACATATCAGGCTGGGGAAGCAAAGCTTTAGATGGCTGGGGTAAGAATAGAAATTCTGCAATCTTCTCAGCCAAAAAACATCCTAATATTGAAAGAATAATCATCCAAAGGAATAAATTACATCACCCTGCTACTGATGCAAATAGTTGGGCAGAAAGAAGGGCAAATGGCTCTTTACATCCTGCAGGACCACAAGCCATCCATCTTGCTGAGTCAAACGGAAACCATGTGATTAGGTATAATGAAATCTATTCTGATAGTACGCATTATTTTAATGACGCCTTTGGTGCGGCAGAAAACTATAGTTTCAGAGGCTTTCCAAACAAAGATACTGACATCTATAGTAATAGCATTTCTCACTGTTGGGACGACGGCATTGAAAGCGAAGGGGCAAATGAAAATGTGAGAATTTGGGACAATTATATTGACAAAACTTACGTGAAAATTGCCATCGCGACAGTATCTAAAGGTCCGTTATACATCTGGAGAAACATTGCCAATACGAGTAGAAAAAGTGGATTAACTAATAACCCTGATAAATATGAAAGAGGACCATTTATAAAGGCTGGTGGGCAAATTAAAGGAGGTGTGTTTTATGGAGGCGGTCGTACTTACATCTTTCACAATACATTATTGCAAGCAAAGTCCAAAGGTCAAATACCCCTTGGCTGCGGTTCAGCTATTAAAACCTCAGGTGGCAAATTATACAATGTCATTTCTAGAAATAATATATTTCAAAGTTATAAAAAACAAATCCCTACATTTTTGGTGCGAGCCGATAGCTGTACTAACGACTTTGATTATGATTATTACTCTGGTCGCATTACAAAATTATGTGCTGAACAAAACTATGAAAAAAACGGAATCGCATTTGAAAAAGAAATACCACAATTCGATAGTAAATACGCTTTGAATGTTGGCAGCATTGGAATTGATGCAGGTATTGTTATTCCCAATTTTAGTGATAATTATCAAGGAAAAGGGCCAGACATGGGTGCAGTAGAGTCTATACACACGGCAGCAGCTGCATTTGAGAAACCAGAAGAAGGAAGTATGATTCCATTTCGCAAAACAATACTTATTATAGCAATGGCTTTGGGATTAATGATATTTTTTACGCTCCTTCTTCTAAAAAAGGAGAAAGCCACGCAAAACTAAAGACAATTTTGTTTCTTTGCGCTAGAAAAAGCTCAATTATTCCATTTAACTTTATATGCGAATATTATTTTTTGATGACAGAATTCCCTACCTACTTAAAGGAGAGAATAACGTAATTGGTGGTGCTACCATAAGATTGTACGCACTTGCCAAAGGGTTAACTAGTTTGGGTCATTCCGTTGCTTTTTTAACATGGAACGGTGCCAATGCTTTTGCCAATAAAAAAGAGGTATTCGAATTAATAGAATCCTACGACCAGTCTGGCGGTATCAAAGGCATTCGTTTTTTTGCTCGAAAACTATCTATGCTAAAAAGTGCTAAGGCATACAAACCAGATGTAGTATTGCAAATAAGTGCTGCCATCAACACAGGTGTGCTGGCATATGTCGCCAAGTGGCTTAAAGTGCCAGCCATTTTCTTAGCTGCCAGCAATGCAGATGCAGATGGGGAATATAAGGATTACCTTTCCAAAAGTGCACAGAAATTATACGAGTATGGCGTAAGAAATGCTGATTTAATTGTCTGTCAGAATAGCTATCAAAACGAAAACTTTAAATGCACTTTCCCTAAAACCAAAAGGGTGATAATCCATAACCCTTATTTCTATGAAGGAGAATTACCAGAAATTTTATCTAAAAGCAAGCGAAAATACATTGCTTGGGTTGGTAATTTCAGCATTTTCAAGAATGTACCCGCTGCTTATGAAGTAATCAAAGCACTACCAGAGGTATTGTTTAAACTTGCTGGAAAGGAAACACATAAAACCGACAATGAAACAAAAAAGGCACTTGAAAAATTGAAAGCATTAAAAAACGTTGAATTTGTAGGGCATATAGAACGAGATGAAATTCTTGATTTTCTTGGGAATGCCTATGCGCTTTTCAATACTTCCATTTTCGAAGGATTCTCCAATACATTTCTTGAGGCTTTTGCAGCAGGAACACCTATTGTTACTAGAGAAAAAATTGATCCTGATGATATTATAGCCAAGAATGGACTCGGGATTATTGTTAATGAAAGTAATCAAATTGCTGCTGCCATTAGCAAACTTATTGCCGATGAAAATTTTGATACAATGGCACAAAAATGCCAGACTTATTTAGTCAATAATCATACCTCCAGCGTAATCGCCAAACAGTTGGAAAAAAGTCTTCTAGAATTAGTTTCCCCTTGAAGCTTCCTATTTAAGACCCCGCAACAATTATGCACGGAAGGGGTGTTGGGCGGCGTTCGTCAAATAATCAACCGTACACCACCAAGTTCGTCGAGTCTGTAAGGAAACTTATCACTTGGGGAACCAATAAACATAAAATTAATTGGGATATCCCACTTTTTAGAAAGTTGCTCAATAAGCTTCGGTCCGAATTTTCCTATTTTATGGATGAATTCAATATCAATGTCAGGGTATTCTCGGTCAAGCACATCTACATCTTGGAGTAATTTACCGTCAATAATATCTCCTTCTTTGATAATGGTTACAATTTTAAGTTTTTTAGTATGTTCATTTTTCTCAATATAGCGCATGACCCTATTCAGTGTCGCCACATTATCTCCTTTGGTAAAAAACACAAACTCCTGACTATTAATATCATCAATGGTCTTTTGAATTCCTTTATCAGATCGTATGAAAAACTTACGAATCGGATCAAATATATTTCGCACGAATTTTAATGTTAGTTTTAACAGTGAAATTCTATTGAGCATGATTATGATAAAAATCATTGCCGGGATAAAATATTGCAGAAAAACCCAAATATTATCTGGTTTATCAGGATTTATAATATTTCCCGTCAAGGCAACAACCACACCGATAAAAGCAATGACAATTCCTATCCAAGGGGCAATTTCCGGGCGTGGTAGTTTTGCTCTCTTTGCTTTCAGTAATACATTACCAATTACAAATAATGTCATCACCGCTAAAAAAGAAATGGTATATACCCCTGCTAATAGACCAACATCTCCTTTAGTAATCACCAATACAGAGATGCTTAACACCAGGAACATGAGTACTAATTTATAAGAGCTTCCCTTTTTATTTTTCTTCAGTAAATTATTAGGTAAAATTCTATCTAATGTCATCCGCTCCATCAATCCAGTAACACCCACATAAGAGGTAAGCACCGCTCCACTTAATACGAGGACCGCATCAATAGAAACTATAAACGTTAACCACCCTCCTGCAGTAAGGTCTGCCATTCCTGCCAGTAATCCATTTTGGTAGTTAGCAGAAATATCTGCCGTAGTGAACATAGACAAAGCAAAGAAAGCCATTAGTGGATTCAGAACACTCACCACAATCCACATATTTCTAAGCGTTTTTGGGAAAATGCCTTTTTCTTGCTCTTCTACAAAATTGGCAGAACTTTCAAAACCAGAAATACCGAGCATGGATACCGAGAATCCCATAAATATTGCCCACCAGACATTATCATCCGAACTTGCCCAGTTAAAACCAAATTGCTCAAACCCATGGATACTCAAATAGTAAATGGACGCCGCCATGAGTACAACCATAGAAGACAGGTGGAAAATAAAAATTACTATAGCCACTATTGACGATTCTGATATCCCATTGATGACCAACATGGCAAATCCTATTAATAAAATTACTGTTGCTAGCTCAACATAAGAAGGGAAAAGCCCTTGAATTATTGCAGGAGTACCTGTATGTAACCCATGCCATATTTTTGATAAATAATGCATCGCCTCATTGCCCGAAATCACCGCCGTAGCCATATAAGACAGCAATGTCAACGTCGCTGCCACAGAAGCCCACGACTTGCTAGTGGTATTCAGCAGCGCATTATAGGCGCCACCATTTAATGGCAAGGCACCTACTACTTCTCCGTATATTTTCCTAAAAAAGAATAATACCAATGCAACAATAGCCAAAGTAATCCATGCATAACCACCGGCTGTGGCAATTGCCAGAGCAGATACATACAATACCGACGAGCTGATATCATTACCTGAGATGGCAGTTGAAGCTAGTTCTCCTAGTTTTTTGTGAACTGGCTTGCTTATTGTTACTTCTTGTGTGTTTTCCATTGGAATAATATAGTAGGTTATATATAAAAGCCCAATATCTGAATAAAATTATTGAAAAAAAACATCTTGCGGTCTTTTCTGTAAATAATTCGATTGCTCATGGGTATTTCTCTGTGTATAAAATTAAAAATCAATTTCAATCCCAACTGGACAATGGTCGGAACCTATCACCTCAGGTAGAATAAATGCTGCCGTTACTTTGTCAATGATACTTTTACTGACCAAAAAATAGTCAATCCGCCAGCCAATATTGCGCTCCCTCGCCTTCATTCTATAACTCCACCAACTATAGGCAACTTGTTCAGGATGAAAATGTCGGAAAGAATCTATAAATCCTGCGTCAATATAATTACTCAGCCCATCAATCTCTACTTGTGTATAACCAGCTGTTTTATTATAATTTGATTTTGGGTTTTTCAAGTCTATTGCCTGATGAGCCACATTCAAATCACCGCATATGATTACTGGTTTCTTTTTTTCTAAATTCTTTAGGTGCGCCAGTAAATCTTTGTCCCACCCTTCTCGATAATCTAACCGCAACAATCCACGTTTAGAATTTGGCACATAGACATTTACTAAAAAAAAATGTTCATATTCTGCAGTCATCACCCTGCCCTCTTGGTCGTGTGCTTTTATACCTAAGTGATTTTTTACGCTTATAGGATTTTCTTTTGACAAAATAGCAGTACCAGAATATCCCTTTTTCATTGCTGAGTTAATACTTAGGTTGTAATCTTCCTTCAAGTCAATGGCTTCTGCCACTTGACCATCTTGCGCCTTGGTCTCTTGCAAGCAAAGGATATCAGGATTAATCCCATGTACCGAACCTTGAAAATCTTTTTTTGCGGCAGCCCTAATACCATTTACATTCCAGGAAATTATTTTCATAGTTTTTAATTTTCACTAAAGTAAAAATATAAAGGAAATAAAAAAAGCCTTTTCGAAATATCAAAAAGGCTTTAGGAATTTTATTGACTAGTTTAGTTACAGCCTAAATCTATTTTTGATTGCGCGTCATTAACTGGGAAGCAATTTCCAGAAGGAAGTGCCTCTGGTAAATATCTTTTTAGATTTGCATCATACAATGCGGTTTCCATAAAGGCGGTCAAGTCAGCCACTTCATCATCAGTCAATCCTAACGGTTTAAACTCAGTAGAAAGTTGAGAAGTAGGAACACCAGTATGCTCTGCGACACCATTGTTCTTATACTCAACAACTTCACGAATAGAATTGAAGGAAGCACCATGTCCTAAGAATGGTGAATCTTTCATGTTATATAGTTGTGGCACCTTATAGGTATAATCATCGGTAGCTAGTCCTGTAAAACCACCTCTACCTTTATGGTCTTCCTCTCCTTTTTGGAACACATTATTTAGTACTCTTAAATCATTCATACCATAACCATAAAATGCCATAGAATTAAGTGCTGGTCCTGTATGACAAGTAGCACATTTTCCTTTTTCCATAAAAACAATGGCACCACGCTTTTCGTTATCAGCCATCGCTGTATTATCTCCAGCCAACCACTTTTGAAATGGTGCCTCGTTTGGCAATAAGCTTCTTTCATAGGCAGCAATTGCTAAACCTGCATACTCTCTTGTAATCCGATGATCCTCAGCAACATCAGGAAAAGCCGCCGCAAACATTTGCTTGTAATCAACATTTGATTCACATAGCGATCCTTCTATTTTAAGTCTATGAACCATCAGCCCTGCAATTGCCTGTGTTTCAACACCAGTGTAACCAAGGTTGTTCGTTTCCTTTGGCGTACCAGGGGTCCAGTAGGCATCAGTACTTGCATTCTCTCCAGTGGCACCAAATGCACCATCCCACAACACGTTTTCCTGATACGCAATGTTCATAGCTGTCGGGGTTCTGATTGGCTGGACGTCAACGGAATCATCCGGATAATCCTCTCTTTTTACCCTATCCAAACCATTGTTTGCAAAACCTGTACCTCCATCGCTAATACCTTGAGGTCTTCCAGCTTGAAATCCTGCCTCAGCATGGTGACAAGCAGCACAAGAATATGTACCCTCACCTTCAGGCAATTTAGGATTCATAGCAAGCGCAGTCTCATGAAACAAAAATTTGCCTAGTTCCACTTTTGCAGCAGTCATAGTATTCTTTGGATCCTGAGGGATTTTGGAGAAATCATCACTGGCCGGCAGTTTGAAATAATCTGCGCCGCTGGTTCCTCCAGCAGTAGTAAGTATTGTTAGTAATTCGCTATCCAAGTCTGCTTTTGCAGTTGGACCATCATCGTCGGGCTTACAGCCTGAAAATGCTACAGCCGACAACAGCAATGTAGCAACAGCTAATCGTTTGATAATCATGTATTTAAAGTTTGGGTGAACAATAAAATAATATAAATAAATATGTAAATAATTATACTATATAACATTTACACTACAAATATTATAATAAATAGAAGTAAATCAAGTAATTCTACGTAAAACAATAAAATAAGAAATATGTATTTGAGGGTGTATATCATATGCAACATCACCCATTTTAGCTGATGAAAATCTTAAAGATTTCATTTTCAATTACCTATGATGACTAATATAGCGAAAGCTTCAAATAGACTTTTACATGTCATCATTATTTATACAAATTATAAATATAGATTGTTGTTCCCTCGTGTTTATTCTTCCTCAGCATCTTTACCTAAAAATAAAGTACCATTGTTTGATTTTTTGAAGTATCTTAGCAGCAAAAAAAACACCATGAGCGACACTCAATTTTCACTACCAAAAGGAATAATTCCCATCATATTAATCATTTTAATCGGCGTCATATTTTTGTCCAAATCAACAGTCACTATAGATTCAGGAGAGGCGGGTGTTTTATGGAAAAGATTTAATGGTGGCGTAGTAATCGATCAACCAGCCATGAGAGAAGGTTTTCACATTGTGGCACCATGGAATGAAGTTATTATATATGAGGTAAGACAGTTAGAGTTATTTGAACAAATGAAAGTACTCTCTTCCAACGGTTTGGACATTCAACTTGATGCCTCGGCATGGTACCAACCACGAACTGATAAACTTGGGTTGTTACATCAAAACATAGGGCCAAACTATTTAGATAAAGTGATAAAGCCTGCAATGCGATCTGCCGCAAGAAGTGTTGTCGGTCGTTATACCCCTGAACAAATATACTCTTCGAAAAGAGATATTATTCAAAAAGAAATTTTTGATGAAACAAAAAAAATATTGGATAATCAATTTGTTCAATTGAACGAAGTATTGGTACGTGACGTTACCTTGCCAACTACCATCAAAGATGCTATTGAAAGAAAATTAGGGCAAGAGCAAGAATCTCTGGAGTATGAATTTAGATTAATAAAGGCTAGAAAGGAAGCAGAAAAACAAAGAATTGAAGCGCAAGGAAAGGCAGATGCCAATAAAATACTGAGTGAATCATTAACAGATAAAATCCTAAAAGACAAAGGAATTGAAGCAACTTCAGAGTTAGCCAACTCCAAAAATACGAAAGTAATAGTCATAGGTAGCGGAAAAGATGGCTTACCATTAATCCTGGGTAATAATTAGCGCAAAATAGCACTATTTTATACGTAATTATTTCCTAAATTAGCCGCATAAATAAAATAAGAGCATAACAATAAATACAACAATAATGGCAGAAGAATTCGCTGAATTAAAAATAGGAAACAAAACATACCAGCTTCCTCTTATTGAAGGAACAGAGCATGAAGTAGCAATTGATATTAGTAAGCTAAGAGGAGAATCCGGTATCATCACCATTGATCCGGGTTTTAAAAATACTGGTTCTACTAAAAGTGCCATCACATTTTTGGATGGTGAAAAGGGAGTTTTAAGATACCGAGGATATCCAATAGAGGAGTTGGCTGAAAAGTCGAGTTTTTTAGAAGTTTCTTTTCTACTGATTTTTGGTGAGTTACCCACCGCAGAAGAGTTGGAAAAATTCGAGAATGACATCAGAATTCATACATTACTACATGAAGACTTTAAAGGAATATTAGAAGATTTTCCTTCTAATGCACATCCTATGGGTGTTTTGTCCTCACTGGTATGCTCCATGACGGCATTTTACCCAGAGTCCCTTGATCCAAACCGATCAAAAGAAGATGTCTATTTGAGCATCATTAGAATTATTGCTAAGCTTCCTACGATGGCGGCATGGGCCTATAAAAATGAAAAGGGACAGCCACTAAATTATCCGAAAAATTCATTGAACTATTGCTCAAATTTTCTGCACATGATGTACGCCCTTCCCGCAGAAGAATATAAAGTTGATCCAATTTTAAGCACTGCGCTTAATAAATTATTAATTCTTCATGCAGATCATGAACAGAATTGTTCTACAGCAACAGTACGAATCGTTGGCTCTTCTCAAGCAAGTCTATATGCTTCTATCTCGGCAGGCATCAATGCACTTTGGGGACCATTACATGGTGGTGCTAATCAGGCAGTGATTGAAATGTTGGAAAACATCAAAGCTGATGACGGAGATGTAACAAAATATCTAGACAAGGCAAAAGATAAAAATGATCCTTTCAGATTAATGGGATTTGGACACCGAGTATATAAGAACTTTGACCCTAGGGCTAGAATCATTAAAACATCCGCTGATGCTGTACTAGAGAAGCTTGGAGTAGATGACCCTGTATTGGATATCGCCAAGAAATTAGCAGAGGCAGCACTAAAAGATGAATACTTTATCAAGAGGAAGCTTTATCCTAATGTAGATTTCTATTCTGGCATTATTTATAGAGCGATGGGGATTCCTGTAGAGATGTTTACTGTCATGTTCTCACTTGGTCGCCTGCCTGGTTGGATAGCACAGTGGAAAGAGATGAGAGAAAACAGAGAACCTATTGGAAGACCTCGACAGGTTTACACAGGACATAATCAGCGAGCGTATATTCCATTATCCAAAAGATAGCATTTATAGCCCTCTCGTAGGGCTTTTTTTAGCTCTAAATTTGAAGAAGTAAACGTTGGCAAAACTGGAGAAAAATACCAAGTACTCAAAAAAAAGAGTAGCCATGCTAGTCACACTTAGCATCCTTTTGATTGCTTATTATTTTTCGCTACCAAATCAATTATTCCTCAGCCCTACCGCAACAGTATTGGAAGATAAATCTGGAAATCTTC
This sequence comes from uncultured Roseivirgaceae bacterium, assembly GCA_964424205.1. Classification (GTDB taxonomy): domain Bacteria; phylum Bacteroidota; class Bacteroidia; order Cytophagales; family Cyclobacteriaceae; genus CAYRIF01. The sequence continues at coordinate 12,946 of CAYRIF010000019.1, forward strand.
TAGGCGCACGGATAGCAGCAGATGGTCAATGGAGATTTCCACACAGCAAAAAAGTACCACAAAAATTTGAGGAAGCAATTTTACAATTTGAAGATGAATACTTTTATAAACACCCCGGATTTAACCCAGTATCACTAATAAAGGCTACTTATAGAAATATAAAAGCAAGAAGGATTGTCAGTGGCGGAAGCACCATCAGCATGCAAGTCATTCGTCTCTCCCGAAAAAAACCTAGAACATTTATTGAAAAGTTTAAAGAAATAATTTTATCCACCAGGATGGAATTATCTTATACAAAAAGTGAAATCCTTGCTTTTTACGCTTCTAATGCGCCATTTGGAGGAAATACGGTAGGATTAGAGGCTGCTGCCTGGCGCTACTATGGCGTGAAAGCGGAGATGCTTTCATGGTCTGAAGCCGCTACGCTAGCGGTACTTCCCAATCAACCGTCACTAATTTATCCTGGAAAGAATCAGGAGAAGTTACAAAAAAAAAGAGATCGGCTGTTATTCAAATTATTTAATAAAAAGGTAATAGACTCACTCACATTAACATTGGCGTTAGACGAGCCACTGCCCCAAAAGCCACATGCTTTGCCAAATATAGCTCCTCATTTGCTAGATAGGGCATCTTCCGAGGGGCATACTGGTGAAGTCATCATTTCTACCGTAAATATTGCACTTCAAGAAAAAGTAAATGCCGTTGTCAAACAACATTACAATCATTTAAAAAGTAATGAAATACACAATGCTGCAGTGCTGGTTTTAGACGTTCAATCAGGAAATACATTGGCTTATGTTGGTAATACGAGTGATTTAGGTAAAGAAGAAAACGGACAAGAGGTAGATATAATTACTGCAAAAAGAAGTACTGGAAGTTTATTAAAACCATTTTTATATGCTGCTGCATTAGACAATGGTAACATTCTTAAGGGCACACTACTACCTGACATACCTACTTACATCAAGGGTTTTGCGCCTAGCAATTTTTCAAAATCATTTGATGGCGCTGTCCATGCTAATATTGCTTTGTCTAGGTCGTTGAATATTCCTGCCGTTCATTTGTTAAAAGATTATGGTGTAGAAAAATTTCATTTTTTACTAAAAAAATATGGAATGACCACCCTTGACAATCCTCCAGGGTATTACGGACTAGCTTTAATTCTTGGCGGATCAGAAGCTACATTATGGGATATGTGTGGCATGTATGGCAACATGGCAAGAACGCTCAATAATTATTTCATCTACCCTGAACCAAATAGATATTCTAATAGTGACATTTTCCCTCCAAGCTATATAAAAGATAATAGGAAATTTACAAATGAAAATCAAACCAATGCGCCCCTCAATGCAGCGGCAATTTGGCAAACATTCCAAGCCATGCTCGAGGTGTATAGGCCGGCTTCAGAATCCTCATGGAAATTATATAGTTCCTCACAAAAAATTGCTTGGAAAACAGGCACAAGCTTTGGTTTTAGAGATGGATGGGCAATTGGCATTACTTCTAAATATGTTGTTGGCGTATGGGTGGGTAATGCTGATGGTGAGGGAAGGCCGGGGCTAACTGGCATTAAAACTGCAGGACCAATCTTATTTGATGTTTTTGATTTATTACCTACCAGTAAATGGTTCGCACAACCAAAAAGTGATATGGAACTAGTTTCAATATGTAAGGATAGTGGGCATAGAGCAGGCAAAAATTGTCCTAATATAGGGGAGAGATACATTTCAAAAACTGGCTTAAAAACCGCTTCATGCCCTTATCATCAACTAGTGCATCTTGATGTTTCTGAACAGTACCGAGTTAGTAGTAATTGCGAAGAAATAAGTAATATGGTTCATAAATCATGGTTTGTTCTACCACCCATAGAAGAATATTATTACAAAAAGAGACACCCCGCCTACAAAGTCATTCCTCCGATAAGAAATGATTGTCAAACTATCAATACACATGTTGCTGCGATGCAAATTATCTATCCGAAAAACAATGCTAAAATTTATGTGCCTAAAGAATTAGGTGGATTACCTGGAAAAACTGTATTCCAAGTTGCACATCGACAAAATGGCATGACTATTTATTGGCATATCGACAATGATTATGTGGGATTAACGAAGGGGAAGCATCAACTAAGTTTGCATCCAGATGAAGGCATTCATGTGCTTACCTTGGTAGATGAAAAGGGAAATACAGTACAAAGGAAATTTAAAATCATCTCAGAATAAAACTATAGGTCAAGTTGGAATAACCCTAATTTCTCCTTGAAAATAGCTACTGATACAGGTTTTTCAATATAATCGTTGGCCCCCAACTCAATACACTCTTTCTTTTCCCCTAAAATAGCCGAAGACGTCACCATAATTACTGGGATTTGATCCACCTGCTCAAGGTTGGCTCTCTCTTTCAAAAACTCCTTACCGTCCATAACAGGCATATTGATATCCAGTAATATCAAATCTGGATTTGCATTCTCTTCGCTTGCAAGAAAATCCAGTGCGTCTCTCCCATTTTTGCACCGATTGATTTCAAGTTCATTATTAATACTGTTTAATAAACTTCTAGCTATGTGAACATCAATGTCATTATCTTCAATTAATAATATCTTCATGTTTTTTTTATTGTAGTAGGTATGTTTCTAACTAATTCTACGAATTAATATGATTGAAAATATTATTACTAGGTGACCTTAAAACAATTCTCGCTGAAGTGTTAATTTCAGCAGGCTAAAATCATAACGTATTTATTTTCTCAAAAAAAGCTGCCTTATAAGAATTACTAATTGGAATTACCTTTTTATCGATTAAAACAGTATTTTGATCAATATTCTTTATTTTATCTAGCCGTACTATGAAAGACCTGTGTACCCTAATAAAATCAGAAGATGGCAATTTTCTATCCATCGTTTTAAGTGTAGAGTAAACTACAAACATCTTTTCTTTGGTATGAATTTTAACATAATCACCATAAGCTTCCACCCAATGAATTTCAGTCAAATTAAAATTTAACAACATAGAGTCAACTTTGATGAAAATGTTATCAAGTTCTTCTCTTTCTTTACAAGTCCTCTTTTGAGCCTTCAACACGGCTCTTAAGAATCTTGCATAGCTTTCTATTGGCTTTATCAGGTAATCGGTAACGTCATAGTTGTAAGAATCTAACGCGTATTTCTCCTTGCTACTTACTATAATTACTTGTGGGGTTTTCTCTAACGTTCCAAGCAATTCTAGCCCAGTCATTTCAGGCATCTCAATGTCTAAAAAAATTAAATCAATCTTATTACTCCTAATTATTTTTTCAGCTTCAATGGCATTATTGTAACTACCAAAGAGTTTCAATGCATCGGTTTTTCCGATTAATGATTCCATCAACTTTAATGACATCAAATCATCATCTACTATAATACAATTTAGTACTCCCATATTCATTTTTCAAACAGCTAATACAAAGGTCTAGTGCTGTAAATCTAACTTTTCTTTTTTTAGTAATTCAATGGATAGCTTGGTAATTTCTTCCAGCTCATTTATTCGCGCTTCAATTAATTCACTTTTTTGGGTTTTCTTAATATTCTTTTTTAAATATTTCAAAATCGAATTAACTTTATCAATTCCCATATATTTAAAATTTGGGGTGATTTTATGAACAATATCTTTTGCACCATCAAAATCATCAGTTCGTAACAATTGCTTTAATTTTCGGATTTGTTGCGGAACAGTCTTAATAAAAATCTCTACCATTTCTAATACAAGCAAACGGTCTTCATCAGCAACCCCCGTGACATACTCCAAGTTAATAAGTGCCACGTTCTTCTTGGCATTCAACACTGCTTCATTTATTGTTTGTAATAATGCTGCAGCACCCACAGGCTTTAAAAGGACTTTTGATACTCCTGCTTCTACGAATTGCCTGGTAACTTCATCACTAGTATCTCCTGTCAGTACGATTATAGGTGTGGTATTTGTATTCTCCGAAAAGTCATGTCTGATGCATTCAATTACCTCATACCCAGTTAATTTAGGTAGCCTATTGTCAAGTATCAGCAAATCATATTTACCTGAGGTGAGACTATCAATTACTGCTTTTCCATCGCTTACTATATCCACAGCATACCCCCACCTCGTCATAAACTCTTTTAATACTTTTTGGGTTGATAAATCATCTTCACCAATCAATATATTTAATGGTTGATGTTTGAAACTTACCGGATTTAATATCTCTTTGTTATCCTCAGCAAGCATAAAAGGCATAAAAATGGTGAATTTAGTGCCTTTACCTAAGTCGCTTTCCACTTTAATGTTTCCATCCTGTAACTCCAAAAGTTGCTTTACAATGTTTAAACCCAGACCAGTTCCTCCATAAATTCGATTTATATCACTTTCAGCCTGTTCATACGCATTAAATATTTTATCAATATTGTTCTTAGAAATTCCAATACCCGTATCAATAATCTCAAACTGTAGATTTATAGTATCCTTATATTTCTTTAATGCTTTAATATTTAGTTTAATAGTGCCCTTTTTAGTGAATTTTAATGCATTGTTTAACAAGTTATATAATACTTGAGATAACTTCACACTATCACCCCTTATCAATAGCGGAATCTCCGAATCTATTTGACTACTTACGACTAAGCCCTTTTCTTTGCCCAAATAGATAAAGGAGTCAAGGACAGATTTTACAAGTTTTCTAATATCAAAATCAATAGATTCAAAGGTAATTTTATTGGCTTCTATTTTTGCAATATCTAATACATCATTAACAATTGATGAGAGGTGCTTGGCGTTAGCATGGATTGATTTTATGTAATCTGGATTAATCTGCTTGGCGCCATCACTTAGCAGCTCCGACAGTCCCAATATTCCATTGACTGGCGTTCGTATTTCATGGCTAATGGAAGTAAAAAAATCTGACTTCACCTTTTGTAACCTCAGCAACTCCTCATTCTTGTATTCTAAAAAATCTCGAGCAATCTGTGCATTCTTCTTCTCAATTTCTAAAAGCTCTTGTTGAATTACCGATTCATTTCTTTGTTGCTGCAGCGTTGTCAGGTTAGTGTAATGCGCTGTAAAATCAACCAATACCCATAAAATACATGCTTTTTCCTGGTAGAAAATTTTATAAAATGAATAATCACAAAAAGCAGTGTACTTATTTATTTCTGTAGTTATACATGGGAAATCTATTTTTTCGCCAGTTTTCAATGCCCCTAAAAGATCAGTGATACTCTCTAAAAAGGGAATATCGGCAAATAAGTTAGGAGAGATATTTGCAAAAGAAAACAGCGTATCGCATGAATCAACAAGAGTTCCTTTTGTATCAAATACAACAAATTGCACCCAACTTTCAAGAAACTTTGTTTTATATGCTTTTAGATTCATTCCAACATTTGCTTGGCTAATAAACTAAAGACCTTTTCTATATTTTCTCCAGTTTTCGCACTACAGCTTGTAAATTTCTCTAAAGGTAAATCATTACGTAACATAGATTCTTCATTTTCGATTAACAAGTCAATTTTATTGGCAACTTTGATAATTGACAAGCTGGGCATCATTTTCTGAAGGGTAAGTATTTCTGAATCAATGTTTTCGTAGGTAGAAGGTCGCATAACGTCTATCACATAAATAGCACCGTGTGAACCCAGTTTGTATGATTCTGGAATTCTTTTATGGGTAGACTCCCCTGCAATGTCCCATATAATCATTGATAGATTTGTATTTCCAACTTTTATTACTTTTTTATCAATTTTAACCCCTATGGTGGTTAGGTATTCATCTGAAAATGAATGGTGAACAAATCGCTTAATCAATGACGTTTTTCCCACACCAAAGTGTCCTAACAATATCACTTTTTTGCTAATAGTCTCCATTCAACCGCTCTGTATATTCTTTAATTAGACTAGTCATTTGCATTTCATCAAACTTTTGTTCTCGATGGTATTTTTTTAATGCTACTTCAGAAAAGTCCAAAAGTACATCATCCAACTCATTTTTAAAAACCTCATCAACTACGCCAGAAGCAACGACAACGATATAAAACGACTCTAAGTTTTTTATAATTAGCTCATAATTTTCATACTCTATTGTTTCTAATTCCTGTTTTCCGAATACAAATGCATCTTTTACAAAACTCTTTATTGCGGTCAGCATTCCCGCAATCATCTCTTTATCCAGTGTATTGTGTCTTGAATAACTACCTAACAGCATACCAGAATGTTGCGCTATCACAAAAACCTCTTCTATCTCGGCTTTGATAAGATTTCTTAATACCATATCACCATCACTCACACCGCCAAACCAACCCCTAAATCTTGCCACCCATCCACTCCATGAAAAGGTTTTTTTGAGCTGCTTGTCAATTTTTTCGGAAAGGAGTTTCATCTCCCGCGCAATATATTTTTTTATCATTTTACCCATAATTGGATAAAGTGCATCCACCATTTCATCCTGTGACTCCCGTATCTGTATTTTAATGGAGTCAACCATCACCTCACCAAAAAGATTGGGGAAATTCTTACGTAAATAGGTAACTTGATCTACCAATATAGGTTTTAGTTTTTTTCTAAGCTCATCTGTACTATTGAGCTGCTCATCCAAAACATCCACCCTTTCTCCTAGCTCATTCCTGCTGAAGCGTTCCTCGTCCAGCAACAAGTCTTTGAGTATATTTAATTGGTTATTTTCCATTTTTCATGAACAGATAAGAAAACCTAGTGTTAAGATTGGAGTTTTTTACCAAGGTCTTCAAACATTTTACCTATTCGTTTTTTATCCATTGTGTTATCCTTATCAACCTTTTGTATAATCTTGAGTGTGTCCTTCTGTAATGCTTTTATATCAGCATTTAAATCCTTTTTCAAATCATTAAATTGATCTAAAAAGTCTAATTTTACAGCCCTTACGGTATCATCAAATTCTTTGCGCTGGTGTTCTATCAGCTCCCGTAAATGCGTAAATTCCTGATCGTACTCTTTTATATTATCACCAAAAATAATTTCCTTAATGGCAGCTAACTTTGGATCCGTTGATGTTTTATTATTTTTCATTGTCCCTCTCTCTAAGTTAAAATCAATTCCTTACTTTCCAAAATTAGTGATTTATGAATGAAATTGCTATTGAATTGCCATTTTCTATGATGGATTACTTACTAATAAACTCCTCTTTTATAAAAACAGGACTCCCAGCTGTCATATCCACCCTTGTAATGGTTATAAATTGTGAGGTGATGTTCTCAATGGTGCTAACCAGTGTATCATAATTCACATATACAGTATCCGGTATTTTAACGGTATCAGGGTTTATCAGATATAAAAGAGAATCTGTCCTACTTCCACCAAAGTCATTTTTAGCAAACCAACCACCATACAATAACGTATCACCACAGCTTGTTTTAAAAAGGAGTGGATTTAGAATGGCATCAACCTTACTAATACTGAATATCAAAGTATTACCGGAGTCACATTCACTCAACTTAATAGATTTTCCTGCTTCACTCCTGCTCTTCTGTATCCATGTTTTGGTTGAATCACCGGCAAGCAGTTTTTCGGTCTGAGCAACATCAAAACCTACAACTTCCGTTTCTTTTTCACACGCTAAGACAAATATTGCAGTTAATAAGATGATTGGCAGGAAACTTTTATTCAATTTCATCACACGCAGTAAACTTTTCATGGCTATTTTTGGTTTCTCAATAATACTAAAGAAATATAAAAAATGGAACAATCCTATTTAGAAACAACAAAAGATGTCTATAAAAAAGCCGCAGAAACCCCAGATGTAGGTTTATGCTGCACCACCAACCCAGTTTGGGAGCTACCAGATTTGGAAATTCCGAAAATAATGCAGCAAATGAATTATGGTTGTGGCAGCACCGTGAATCCGCGGGATCTTGTCAATGAACCAACCATCCTATACATCGGTGTGGGCGGTGGTATGGAATTACTACAATTTGCATATTTCAACCGAAAGCCTGGCGGTATTATTGGGATTGATGTGGTAGATGAAATGCTACATGCCTCTAAAGAAAATTTCAAAGAAGCTGAAAAATTGAATCCATGGTTTCAGTCTGCGTTTGTTACCCTTAAAAAAGGAAGCGCGCTTTCACTACCCATGGAAGATAATTCGGTGGATGTGGTCGCTCAAAATTGTCTCTTTAATATTTTCAAACCAGAAGAATTAAAAATAGCCTTAAAAGAAGTATTCCGGGTATTAAAACCACATGGACGACTAGTATTATCCGATCCGGTTAGTGATGATAACATGTCAAACGACCTAAGGGAAGATGAAAGACTGCGTGCATTGTGCCTTACCGGTTCGTTACCACTAAACGACTATATCGACATGATTACTGGTTGCGGATTTGCCACCATAGAAATTCGAGCAAAAAGACCCTACCGAGTGCTTTCTCCAAATCACTACAATACCGACAAACTAATCTATATAGAAAGTGTAGAAGTATGCGCTATCAAAGACCCTATGCCTACTGATGGCCCGTGTGTATTCACTGGAAAAACTGCCATTTATTATGGTGAAGAGGAATATTATGATGACAAAGCAGGACACGTACTCATGCAAAATCAACCGCTCGCTATTTGTGATAAAACAGCAGGACAATTTGCAGCACTCGATGAAAAAAGCATTTACATCTCTGAATCAACGTATCATTATGATGGTGGCGGGTGCTGCTAAAATGATATACGATTTTTGATTATAGAATTACGATTTATGATTTAGCAAAAAATTCCTGTCTTGTTAAAATTATGTCTCCTTTAAAGACTATTATTATGAATGACAAAACAAGAAAATTGCAGGTTGGATAATATCAGGC
>CAYRIF010000020.1:0-20195 GCA_964424205.1 uncultured Roseivirgaceae bacterium
CGTGCAGATCAATGCGATCTAGCAGCGGCCCACTAATTTTATTAAGGTAGCGCTGCACAATACCAGGTGCACAAACACATTCTTTTTCGGGATGATTATAATATCCACACGGACAAGGATTCATACTGGCAATGAGCATAAAATTAGATGGAAAATCAACGCTTATCCTCGCCCGAGAAATGGTGACCATCCGCTCTTCTAATGGCTGGCGCATTACTTCTAATACAGATCTTTGAAATTCAGGCAATTCGTCTAAAAACAAAACCCCATTATGTGCCAAAGATATTTCACCTGGCTGAGGAATTCCACCACCACCTACCAATGCAGCATCAGAAATCGTATGATGTGGAGAGCGGAATGGACGTTTATTAATTAGCGACGCATTGGCACTTAATTTTCCAGCAACCGAATGTATTTTGGTGGTTTCCAATGCCTCTTGGAGTGAAAGCGGCGGCAAAATGGAAGGCAATCTTTTTGCCAACATGGTCTTTCCTGATCCGGGTGGTCCTATCATAATTACATTATGCCCTCCTGCAGCATCAATTTCCTATGCTCTTTTTATGTTATCCTGCCCTTGCACTTTTGAGAAATCCGTTTCATAATCATTGATACTGGCATAAAATATGTCTCTAGTATCTTTAGAAAGCGGTTGTATTTCTTTTTTGTCTTCTAAAAAATCTACCGCCTCACGCAGTGACGTTACTGGAATCACCTCTAAATTGTTGACGATTGAAGCCTCATCTGCATTTTCTTGGGGTAAAATGAATCCTTTGAACCCCTTCTCTCTCGCCTCAATGGCAATGGGCAATACACCCTTGATGGGCCGCAGCATGCCATCCAACGACAGCTCACCCATAATCACGTAGTCTGCAAGATATTGCGATACAATTTGTTCTGAGCCCTGAAGAATCCCTAGGGCAATGGGCAAATCATACGCTGACCCCTCTTTTTTAATATCAGCTGGCGCCATATTGACTACGGTCTTTTGTCGTGGCATTTTATAACCTATATTTTTGATGGCAGTCTCTACTCTTTGCTGACTTTCTTTAACAGCGTTATCTGGTAATCCAACCATGAAAAACTTGGTGCCCTGTCCTACATTTACTTCGATGGTAATCAGGTTGGCATCGACACCATAAACTGCCCCTCCATAGGTTTTTGCTAGCATGGTTATTATCTATAAGTTATATTTTTCTTTAAGCATTGATATCCCCCTTGTCTTCTTTGGTTTTTTCGATGACCTTTGGTGTAGGTTTTTTGCTTTCGTTAATGTCGTATAGTGCAGCTTTTGCTTTGTTTCGTTCTTCTTCGGTACGTTTCAGTTTTCTTTTTAGCCAGACGGTTTCAAATACATCGGTGAGCCATAACACAAAATATAAAAACAATCCTAAAGCCGCCCAATAAACAGCATAGTCCGCAAATGTTTGGATGCCAAATCGCTCTTTGAGTTTGCTTTGGTACAATAGAAAGCCCACGGAGGTTAGAAGAAAGAGGATGTGAACCAGGTGAAATATTAACTTAGGTTTTTTCATAGTCAAGGTAATTATTTTTGTCTTTCAGCAAATTATAAAAATTTCTAAACAAAAGTGCTTTGTCATTCCCTTTATTAAAAGCATAGATGACTTTGTCTCCTTAAAATTAGGTATTTTTGTGTTTTCTAAAGCAATACATATAACTTGAAAACGAAAGCAAAAAAAAAGGATAAAGTAAACATTGTAACACTGGGATGTTCAAAGAATTTGGTAGATTCAGAAGTGATTTTAACACAGCTGAAAGGCAACAAGGTTGATACGACACATGAATCCGTGAAGGATGATGCTAACATTGTCATTGTAAATACATGCGGATTTATCGACAATGCGAAGCAGGAATCTATCGATACGATATTACGCTATGCGGATGCAAAGGAAAAAGGACAGATTGATAAATTGTATGTAACAGGTTGTTTATCACAGCGCTATAAAGATAATTTGGAAATTGAAATTCCAAGTGTAGATGCTTTTTTTGGGACAATGGAGTTACCACTATTGTTACGGAAATTTAATGCAGATTATAAACATGAGTTGGTGGGAGAGCGAATCACAACGACTGCGCAACATTATTCATACCTGAAAATAGCAGAGGGTTGTGATCGGCCATGTTCTTTCTGTGCAATACCGTTGATGCGTGGAAAGCATGTTTCAAAACCTATTGAACAACTTGTGAAGGAGGCAAAATCGTTGGCTAGGAATGGCACAAAAGAATTATTACTAATTGCACAGGATTTGACTTATTATGGGTTAGATATTTATAAGAAAAGAGAACTTTCTGAGCTTCTAAAGCACCTGTCAGATGTGGAGGGAATCGAGTGGATTAGGTTACACTATGCTTATCCTGCTGGCTTTCCGATGGATGTGCTTGATGTGATGGCTGAGCGAGATAATATTTGCAATTACTTAGACATTCCGTTACAACATGGGTCAGACAAGGTTTTAAAGTTGATGCGTAGGGGAATCACGCGGGTTAAAACCGAAGCACTAATTGATACCATTAGAGAGAAAGTTCCTGGAATAGCGCTGCGAACTACACTGATTGCCGGTCACCCTGGAGAGGGAGAAGAGGACTTTGAAGAGATGATGCGATTTGTAGAGAAAAGTCGCTTTGAAAGGCTCGGGATTTTCACGTATTCGCACGAAGAAGATACACATTCACATAGCATGAAAGATGATATTCCGCCGGAAGTAAAGCAAGAGCGAGCAAATCAAGTGATGGACTTACAAGAGCGAATCTCTTTGGAATTAAACGAAGAAAAAGTAGGCAAAACTTTCAAAGTGTTGATTGATAGAAAAGAGGGGGGGGATTTTATTGGGAGAACAGAATTCGATTCGCCTGAAGTAGATAATGAAGTTATTATTAGTGCAGAGAAAAACTATTTAAGAATAGGTGATTTTGCTAATATCTTGATAAATAATGCGACGGAATTTGATCTTTTTGGTGAGCAGGTTTAATTTTAGCAACCAAATATTAGTATTCCCGTTATTTGTCTGAACACTTATTTGAATAAACAATATGCGCATAGAAAAATCAAACCTCAACGACACCAATAGTTTTTCAGCTATATTTTTAGATTATATTCATCAAAAAGAAACGCTCACTACGTTTTATGGGCAATTTCCTTCAGTAGAAAATTTTGAAGATCAGATGAAGGCAAGAAATTTTCCAGCGGCCAATAGAATTGTATTGGCAGATGTTTTAGAGAAACAGTACGCTGATGTAGAGAAGTCTGATGCGGTGATAAAGAATATCTCATCACTAAAAGAAGAAAAAACCTTTACCATCACCACAGGGCATCAACTCAATATTTTTTCTGGGCCACTATATTTTATATATAAAATAGTGACCGTAATTAATACTTGCAAGCAGTTGAAAAAGGCGTATCCTGATTATAATTTTGTACCTATATATTGGATGGCTTCCGAAGACCATGATTTTGAGGAGATCAATCATTTTCATTTATTTGGGAAAAAGCATACTTGGGAAACAGATCAAAAAGGAGCGGTAGGAAGATTTGTGCCAGCTAAGATAAAAGAAATACTAGCTGTGCTACCTGAGAAAATAGCGCTATTCGAAAAGGCGTATTTAGCACACAAAAATTTAGCAGACGCTACAAGGTATTTTGTCAATGAATTGTTTGGAGCAGAAGGACTTGTAACTGTTGAGGCAGATGATGCAAATCTCAAATCGCTTTTTAGAGAAGTTGTAAAAGATGATTTGCTAAAAAATTCAGCAAAGAATTTGGTAGAAGAGTCTTCTAAAGAATTAGTGAATCAAGGATATAAAGCGCAGGTAAATCCACGGGGAATAAATTTTTTCTATCTAGATAATCAGTTGCGAGAGCGAATTATTTTAGAAGGAAATGAGTACCACGTAAATAATACAGCGTTAAAATTCTCTGAAGCAGCGTTGCTAGAATTATTAGAGAAAAGCCCTGAAAAATTCAGTCCAAATGTAATTATGCGCCCACTTTATCAGGAAGTTATTTTACCCAACTTGGCATACGTCGGTGGTCCTGGTGAAATTGCCTATTGGTTGCAACTCAAGGCTATGTTTGTACATTACAAAATACCATTTCCTATATTGATGCCAAGGAATTTTGCTATGGTAATAAATAAGGCAACGGCAAAAAAAATCAATAAGCTTCAGATTGGCATTAGGGATTTATTTTTGCCTCTTCAGGAAATGAAGACGAAATTTTTGCATGACAATGCAGAGAATGAGTTGAATCTAACGGCGGAGCTAAAAGAAATAGGGCAAATTTTTGAGACCATAAAATCCAAAGCTGGCGCTGTGGACAAAGGAATGGAGGGATTTGTGGGAGCAGCGTCGAGCAAAGTTTTTAAGAGCATCAAGAATATTGAAAAACGGTTAAAAAAATCAGAGGAAGTAAAGCAAGAAGTAGCCATAAAATCATTGGAGGGGATTAAGGCTAAGTTATTTCCTGGTGGTAGCCCCCAAGAGCGGCATGATAACTTTCTAAATTTCTATTTGAATAGCCCAAATTTTATTAATGAATTACTGGATACGTTTGAGCCGTTTGATTTCAGTTATAATATTTTGATGGATGATTAAAAAGGAGCTACGGAAGGAGTATTTAAAAAAAAGGAAAGCGCTTTCTGAGAAAGTCTATTTATCTTCCTGTCATAAAATTAAAACCTTATTTTTCGAAGAATTTGCAATAGAACGGAATGCTACGGTTCATGTATTTTTACCCATCACCAAGAAAAGAGAAATTGATACTTGGCCAATCATCCGTGAACTATGGGCACGGGGTGTTAATGTAGTGGTGCCAAAAACAAATTTTGATACCATGGAACTGGCGCATTATCAGTTGACAAGTCAATCAATAGTAGAAAAAAACTATTGGGGAATTGAAGAGCCGATAGGAGAAAAACAGGTTGACCCATCCACAATCGATATAGTGCTGGTACCCTTGTTAATATTTGATAAGCAAGGCCATCGCGTGGGTTATGGGAAGGGATTTTATGATAAATTTCTTGCAGCATGTCTTCCGGAAACCAAAAAGATTGGGATGTCTATTTTTCCTCCTATTGGCAGCATTGCTGATGTACACCAATTTGATATTCCATTGTATGGCTGTATTACGCCTCGTGATATTATTATATTTTAAAGTTGAGTTCTAATTGTATACAGCGTGAATAAGAACATATGCAAACCTTTGTTATTTGGTAAATTTTTAATCTGATCCTCTTTCTGACCAACGGCCACAAAATGGCTTTTTGAACCAATATCTATTCCTGCTGCGTTTGGGTTGATGATGTTCATCATTTCTTTTTTTTCATTTGATTTATTTTTTTGATTTATAAAATATAGCAAGAAATGTATATTTGTGCTAGTATTATTCCATACCGGATTCCGCCTTAGGCGAATCACCAATTAATGCTTCAAAGGTGCTGAAAGAAAATTCAGCACTTTTACATTTCTACCATAATGCGGGAAGGGATGAAATTTCCTCACCATTATATTCATAGGCTCTTTTTGCTGCTTTTTTTATAAAGTCTTGTAATACGGGTTAGTTGTATTTAGAGTCTGCCGAAAAACGTTAACATGTGGAATGTCAGTACATCATCCCCGCCAAAGGGCAGGCAGGCACTTCGTAGCCCAGGTTATACCAATACCGCTACACTTTGGCTACTCGTAGCTAACGTATTTGGGATTTTTCAACAGCATCTATTTAGTTCATATACTCCTCCACAGGAATACAAGAGCACATTAAATGTCTATCTCCATAAGCATTGTCCACGCGACTGACGGCAGGCCAAAATTTGTTCTCTTTGACAAAAGCCAAAGGATACACGGCTTTTTCTCTGCTATACGGTTTGCCCCAATCATCAGCGAGTGCCAATGCTACTGTGTGTGGTGCGTTTTTTAGCACATTATTTTCTTTATCTTCTTTCGCCTCAATTACTTCCTTGATTTCATTTCTAATTTCAATCAGTGCATCACAAAATCTATCTAACTCTTCTTTTGACTCACTTTCTGTTGGTTCTATCATCAAGGTGCCAGGTACGGGAAACGAAACAGTTGGTGCATGAAACCCATAATCCATCAATCGCTTGGCAATATCTTCCACTTCAATGCCTTCGGCTTTGAAAGCCCGACAATCAATAATCATTTCATGGGCGCACCTGCCTTTTGAGCCGGTGTATAACACAGGGTAATGCTTTTCCAATTGTGCCTTCATATAGTTAGCGTTAAGAATCGCCTTTTTCGTCGCATTTTTCAACCCTTCTTCACCCATCAAAGCAATATATGCATAGGATATAAGTAATACCCCGGCACTTCCAAATGGGGCAGATGAGATCGCAGTAATCGATTTTTTACCGCCCGTTTTTATAACCGGATTTCCTGGTAAAAATGGCTTTAGATTTTCAGTCACACATATAGGGCCAATGCCTGGACCACCACCACCGTGCGGAATCGCAAAGGTTTTATGTAAGTTCAAATGACAAACGTCTGCCCCAATTTCAGCAGGACTTGTTAGTCCAACCTGTGCATTCATATTGGCGCCATCCATATAAACCTGCCCGCCATTCTCATGAATGATATCACAAATTTCTTTGATGCCCTCTTCAAATACGCCGTGCGTAGACGGGTAGGTGACCATCAACGCCGCTAGCGTATCCTTATTTTCTTCTGCTTTTTCTTTTAAATCAGCAATGTCAATATTTCCTTTTTCATCACATTTTACAATAATGACTTTCGTCCCTGCCATCACCGCACTGGCTGGATTGGTACCATGAGCAGAAGAAGGAATGAGTGTGATGTTTCTGTTGTGGTCTCCCCTACTTTCATGATAAGCTTTAATAACCATCAATCCAGCAAATTCTCCTTGTGCTCCAGAGTTTGGTTGCAATGAAGTAGCATCAAACCCTGTGATTTCACTGAGCCAGTCTTCCAAGTCACCTATTATTTTCAAGAATCCTTTTGCCTGATTTGTTGGGACAAAGGGATGCATGTTTGCAAATTCAGCCCAAGTAATGGGAATCATTTCGGTCGTGGCATTTAACTTCATGGTACAAGAACCTAGCGAAATCATAGAATGTGTCAAGGAAAGGTCTTTGTTTTCCAACCTTTTCAAATATCGAAGCATTTCATGTTCACTGCGGTGCTCGCTATAAACAGGATGTGTTAAGTAGTCCGACTTTCTTAAAACAGCCAATGGAAAATCAAAAGTCAACTCATTGGAAAGGGCGAAGTCATTTGCAGTTTCAGAAATTTTTGAAAAAATACTTAAGATTTGTGCTACATCATCAAGTGTAGTTGTTTCATCAAGCGAAATTCCAATCGCAGTACTGTCAAAGTATCTAAAATTTATTTTTTCTTTCTCGGAAGCCTTCTTTATTTTTTTGATTGCCTTTTTTGATTTCACCTCTACCATTAAAGTATCAAAGTAATGTTGGTTTTTTTGTGAAAACCCTAGTGCTGCCAAGCCTTCATCAAGTATTTTTGCCAATCCATGAATTTGCGAAGCAATGTGTTTTATACCATCTTTCCCATGATAAACAGCATATGCTCCTGCCATCACGGCAAGTAACACTTGGGCGGTACAAATATTAGATGTTGCTTTTTCTCTACGGATATGCTGTTCCCTAGTTTGTAAAGCCATTCTATACGCTTTTTTGCCATCCCTATCCACCGATACACCTATTATTCTACCAGGCAGCTGCCTTTTGAAAGTTTCTTTGGTTGCAAAGTAGGCAGCATGTGGTCCCCCAAACCCCATGGGTACACCGAATCTTTGTGTGGTTCCTACAACTACATCAGCACCCATTTCTCCAGGAGGCGTTAACAGTGCTAAGCTCAATAAGTCAGCAGCTACTGCCACAGAAACCCCCTTTTCCTTAGCAGTTTTTATTAAGCTACTATGGTCAATTACTTTGCCGTGCGCATTGGGAAATTGGAATAGAATGCCATATAAATCAGGGTCATCTAAATTAATATTAGTAATATCACCAATCACTAATTCAATTCCAATGGGCTTAGATCGGGTTTTCAAAATGTCTATGGTTTGAGAAAAAGTATGTTGGTCTACAAAAAACTTGTTTGCTTTTTTCTTTTCTCCTTTTCTTGTGGCGGCAAGCATTGCCATTGCTTCAGCCGCTGCAGTACCCTCGTCTAGCAATGAAGCATTGGCAATTTCCATACCTGTAAGGTCAGAAACCATGGTTTGAAAATTAATTAGCATTTCTAATCTCCCCTGTGATATCTCTGCCTGATATGGTGTGTAAGCGGTGTACCAACCAGGATTTTCAAGAATATTTCTTTGGATTACGGCGGGGGTATAACAATTATAATACCCTTGACCTAGATATGATTTATAAACACGGTTTTTGGCGGCAAGTTTTTTGATGTGCGCTAAAAAAGCTGTCTCGCTTTGCGCTTCTGGTAAATCGAGGTTGTTTTTTAAACGGATTGATTTTGGAATGGTTTGGTCAATCAACGCATCCAACGAGTCAACGCCAATGGCTTGAAGCATTGCTGGTATTTTCTCTTTGTCAAAACCATTATGCCTAGTTTCAAATTTTTCTTGAGCGGTAAAATTTATATTCATTTTGGAGTCATGTTGTGTTCATCGCAAAGGTAAAATATATTTCATAATTTTAGCCCTTTCAAATAAGAAGAAAAACTTATATTTATAGAAATATTACTTGATAATACCATGAAAAAACAGATACAAATACTTTTGGTTTTCTTGCTGATTTCTTTTCATACCAACGCTCAGAATACCGCAAATAAATATGCAGAAACAATTACGCAGCAAGACCTCAAAGATTACCTTACCATTTTGGCGTCCGATGCCCTAGAAGGGAGGGAAACTGGTACGAGAGGGCAAAAAATGGCAGCAGCATTTATTCAAGAGCATTTCAAAAGTAATGGGCTGAAGCCTGTTGTGCAATGTGATACGTATCAATCCTTTTTGCAGCCTGTCCCTTTGGAAAAAGGAACACCAGGTGATATTTATATTAAAATAGACGGAGACAAGAAGATAAATTTCAAAGACATTGTGTATCATGGTTCGCTGGACATGCCAGAAGAGGAATCAATCGAAGTTGTTTTTGGTGGGGAAGGGAAAGAAACGGATCTTGAAGGGCTAGATTTACAAGGAAAAGGAGTAGTGATTTTTACAAAAATTGAAACAACAACGTTACGAGAAAAACTTCAAAGAGAACGGGGTGTTCGAGCATTTTTTGTTGTGAATACTAATGACGACAAATCATTTGGTGCACTTGCTTCACAGTATAAATTTTTTACTAGCGGTGGATTATTGCACCTCAAGGAAAAACAAGAAAAGAAAAAAGATGTTGGTGTTTTTTTTATATCACCAAATATGGCAGCTGAGATATTGCACACAAAGGCAAAAAAACTAAAAAAAGCAATTAAGAAGAAGAATGGTGGAAAGTCTAAGGCGCTTAAAAAAATAAAGCCTAAATCAATTGCCTATAAGCTAAAATGGAATGTGGAGAAGTTGGACTCAGAAAATGTATTGGGATATTTGGAGGGAACGGATAAAAAAGAGGAGGTTGTAGTTTTGACAGCGCACTTTGATCACTTGGGAAAAATGGGAGACCAAATTTATAATGGTGCAGATGACGATGGTTCAGGCACTGTGGCAATCATGGAAATAGCGCAGGCATTTGCCGATGCTAAGAAAGCAGGCAACGGTTCCCGAAGAAGCATGCTCTTTATGACAGTAACAGGAGAAGAAAAAGGATTGCTTGGCTCTGAATATTATACTAGCAATCCTATTTTCCCCTTAGAGAATACGGTGGTTGATTTGAATATTGATATGATAGGACGTGTTGACCCAAAGCACAAAGACAATCCTGATTATGTGTATTTGGTAGGTTCGGACAGGCTGTCAAGCGAGTTGCATATGCTGAGTGAAAAGGTCAATGAAACGTATACAAAACTTGCGCTGGACTATGTATATAACGACGAAAATCACCCAGATAGAATTTATTATCGCTCTGACCATTGGAACTTTGCCAAAAACAATATTCCAGTAATTTTCTATTTCAACGGCGTACATGCAGATTATCACCAACCCACGGATACCGCAGATAAAATAGATTTTGACCAACTCCATAAACGAACATTATTGGTGTTTTATACAGCGTGGGAAATAGCAAACCGAGAGAATAGGTTAAAGGTTGATAAAGCAGCAAAGTAAGTGGAAATAATAAAGCCGCCTGCTCCAAGGGATTGGAACCAGACGGCTTTTTTCAACCAGCTATGGAAAGAAATTATCTTTCTATTATATTCTACGGAAGAGAGGTAATAAAGGTTACTTTTGTTTTTTTGGAACAAACAAATTTTATTTACGTATGCTATGGTTACGAGCTTATTTAACAGCTCCTATATCAAATTATTTCTAACCATAACTACCCTATATTATGAAAAAATCAATCTTTTATTTTGTACTCGGAATATTGACAGTCAGCACTATTGCCTTTGTTGGCAAGGAAAAGGCACCCGTTAAAGAAAGTAACTTTGCTAGTGCTTTCAGTCAGGTACTCACGCATGCTAAGGCGTATACTCTTGAGGTTGCAGAAGCAATGCCTGAAGAGCATTATACTTTTAAATCATCAGATTCAGTAAGAAGTTTTGGAGAACAAATGGCACATATAGGCATGTCAAACACCTTTATTTTAAATACTTTTATAAAAGGAGAGAAAATGGATTTCGATCCGGCAGCATCTGAAAAAATGGAGAAGGAATTAGGTGCTTCAAAAGCAGAAGTTATTAAATTACTAAATAGTTCATTTGACAGTATTATAGCTACTTTAAATAGTATGGATGATGAAAGCTTAGCAGAGACATTTGTTTTCTTTTTTGACCCTTCTAACCCTGAGTTTACCAAAGAGCAGGGGTTTGGTTTCATTAGAGACCATATTACGCACCATAGAGGCCAAGCCATCGTTTCTTTGAGAATGATAGTACCAAATAAAAAAGCGCCAGTCTATCGGGCGTTTTAGTTTGCTACTAAAAATCCACAGGAATAGGGCATGAAGCGGCAATTCTTTCATGTCCTATATTTTTTTAAAACTATTAACTAATCCTACTCCAATTTATTTCACTTTTCTTCATCGACCGCACTTGATGCAGGATATTACTATTTTTGGGAAGGAGAAACTCAGGATCATCATCTAAAATTTCTTTAGCGATTTCTCGTGCTTTCAGCAAAATTTTCCCGTCTTCTGCTAGGTTAGCAATAGAGAGTCCTAAAATGCCACTTTGTTGTGTGCCTTGAATATCTCCTGGTCCGCGAAGCCTCATGTCAACATCGGCAATTTTAAACCCGTCAGTAGTTTCTACCATTGTTTTAATTCTAACTTTAGCATCCTTGCTGAGGGCATACTTGGTTATTAAAATACAGTAGGATTGGTCTGCGCCCCTACCTACTCTACCACGTAATTGATGGAGTTGTGCTAAGCCAAACCGTTCGGCATTTTCAATAATCATCACCGAAGCGTTTGGCACATTCACGCCTACTTCAATCACTGTGGTGGCGACCATTATTTTGGTTTCCCCTTTTACAAAACGAGCCATTTCATACTCTTTAGCATCGGGTTTCATTTTGCCATGCAACACGCTGACAGGAATCTTAGGAAACGCTCTTCGGATACTTTTATAACCATCTTCAAGGTGTTTTAGATCCAGTTTTTCCGACTCATCGATGAGTGGGTACACAATATACACTTGCCGCCCTTGCTGAATTTGTTGCTGGATAAAACCAAAAACCTTGAGACGGTTGGTGTCGAATTGGTGTGTGGTTTTTATCTCTTTTCTACCTGCAGGTAGTTCATCAATCACCGAAATTTCCAAGTCTCCATAAATGGTCATGGCTAAAGTCCTGGGAATTGGAGTAGCAGTCATTACCAATACATGTGGCGGAAAAATTTTGTTTTTATTCCAAAGTTTTGCGCGTTGCGCTACCCCAAACCGGTGTTGTTCATCAATGACTACAAATCCGAGGTTTTGAAATTTTACCACATCTTCTAAAAGTGCGTGCGTGCCTACAAGTATTTTCAAAGTTCCGTTATCAAGAGATTCATGAATGATTTTTCTTTCACTTTTTTTGCTTGCTCCTGTTAATAAGGCAATTTCAACACCCATTTTATCTGCATACCCTTTTAGCCCATCATAGTGTTGGTTTGCCAAAATGCTGGTAGGTGCCATGATGGCGGCTTGCGTGTCATTGCTGATGGCAATCAACATACAAATGAATGCGACGATGGTCTTGCCACTGCCCACATCACCTTGCAAAAGTCGATTCATCTGTGTGCCTGATTTTAGGTCTTTATAGATCTCTTTGATTACACGTTTTTGGGCATTAGTGAGCGAAAAGGGCAAATGGTCATTGTAGAAAGTATTGAGTAAGGCAGCATTGTCAAAAACAATTCCTTTAATTTTTTCTACCCTGACTAATTTTAGCTTTAAAATCCTCAGTTGTAAATAAAACAGCTCTTCGAATTTTAGCCGAGCGGTTGCCTTTGTTAGCCATTCATTATTTTTTGGAAAGTGAATGTTGGCAATGGCCTCCTTTTTTGAAATCAGATTTAAAGATTTTAACAAATATGCAGGCAGCGTTTCTTTTATTCTAGGAATGGCGATGGGCACTAATACTTGCAGCACTTTGCCAATACCACGGCTGTCCAAAAATCCATTTTTTAACCTTTCGGTGGTGTGGTAAACTGGTTGTAAGTAGCCACTTGCTTTTGTTTTTTCATTCAAAGGTTCAATTTCAGGGTGGGCAATATTGAGGTATCTTCCAATGCGATTAGCCTTACCAAAAACAACATACGCAACCCCTGACCTGAGCTTATTTAAAATCCATTTGGCGCCTTTGAACCATACCAATTGAATTTCCCCTGTATCATCTTTAAAGTAAACAACAAGACGCTGTTTTTTAGGCGGACCCGCCATTTCCATGTATCTAATTTTACCAATTACTTGCACAAAGGGCATCTCCTCATGCAGCTCAGAAATCTTATAGAATTTGGTGCGGTCTTCGTAACGGAAAGGATAGTATTGAATTAAATCACGGAAAGTGAATATATTGAGCTCCTTATTAAGAAGCATGGATTTTCGAGGGCCAACGCCTTTGATAAATTCTACCCGTGTTTCAAAGTATTCAGCCATGTAGTGTACTTCATTATTTGGTTTGCTGGCGTAGTGCTTTTAACTGATTTGAATACTTGTCTTGTGAAATCTTATGCCAATCAAAAGTACTAATCATATGTTCGATGTCTTCTTTCACAAAATCGATAATGGGTTTTAATGAATCATTTTTTGTAGCGGTCTTAAAATACAAGGCTGCTCTAATAAAATTCTTGGTAGAGTCCGTAATAAAAAATTGAAGTTGGGTGGGCACCTCTCCGCTTAATTCCTCAAGTACAGCGGTATGCCCTCGTGGTGTAAGCACAACCCGCTCTTCAATGGCAAAAGCCTTTACCTGATGTTTGGAGGTGAGTTTATAGGCATCTCCCAAAAAATCTTCTAGTCGTTCGCGTTTGTTTTCAATGGGTTTGTAAGTAATTTGTATATTGGCGTCGGTCTGAGGGTAATAAATATTAATCCAATAGCGTTCGGCGTATTGCGAGCTATCCCTTAATAGTATGGCATGTTTAGAGTACTCAAATAAATAAGGAAAAGTATCTGGCAGGTTAACGTACTCATGCTCGGGCAAATCAATTCTATTATATCCCGATGGCTTTGGCACATAATTATTCCCACCACAGGCAAATAGCAATCCCATAGCTAAAACAGTAATAATTTTCTTAAGCGTTATCTTTGACATATACCCTTACTCTTTTAATTCTTTTTTCATCAGCCGAAACAATTGTAAAGACAAATTTATCAAAATTTACCTTATCACCTACCCTTGGTAGTTTTGAATGCAATTCCAATAACAAACCTGCAAGCGACTCACTCTCCCCTTTTTCTTCTTCAAAAATAGCAACATCAGTTGCTGTAACTTTACAAAAGTCATTTAGAGATGTTTTCCCTTCAAAAATATAAGTATTGTCATCAAGTTTATTGTAGGCGACATCTTCCACATCAAACTCATCATTAATTTCACCAATTATTTCTTCAATAATGTCCTCCATGGTTATCATGCCCGAGGTTCCGCCATACTCATCTACTACAATGGCGACATGAACCCGCTTCTCTTGAAAATCACCAAGTAAAGCGTCTAATTTTTTGTTTTCAGGTACAAAAACGGCAGGTCTTATCAGGTTTTGCCAATTGAAAGTATTTTTTTCGTTGATATGAGATAAAAGGTCTTTCACATACAATATTCCCTTAATCTTATCTATGGTTTCTTCATACACAGGAATCCTTGAATAGCCAAGTGTTGTTACTTCTTTGAGTAACTCATCATAGTCCATTTCTAAACCAAAAGCGGAAATGTCAATTCGTGACCGCATAACTTGTTTAACAGTCATTGAACCAAAGCTTACAATTCCCTTCAGAATTTCTTTTTCTTCTTTTGGGGTATCATCATCAGTTGTTATTTCTAATGCATGTTCTAACTCATCCATGGATAGGTTATAGCCTTTTTTTGTCACATTTCTTTCCACAATAGAGGTCATGGACTGTAGCAACCACGCCAAGGGGTGAAAGACATAACTGGCAGCGCCAATAAAACCGCTTACTTTTTTAGCAAAGGCTAAGTTGTTTTGACTGGCATATACTTTTGGAATAATTTCACCAAACAACACAATGGCAAAAGTGTTAACAATAGTCAATGGCAATACCAAAATACTGTCGGTGCTTCTATTTCCAAACATTTTCCACGTCAGGTAAGTTGAAATGACCACAAATGCTACATTGATTAAGTTGTTCATAATCAAAATAGTAGCAAGCAATTTTTTTGGGGTATTTAGTAGCTTGAATAATCGCTGGGTTTTTAGCGCTTTGCTTTCCTTACATTTTTTAAGTGCCTCAGGAGTTAATGAAAAAAATGCCACTTCTGCGCCAGAGACCAATGCAGATAACAATAGAAGAAAAATGAGCAAAATACTGCCGATTACCACCAATGAAGTAGTTTCTTCTACGAGATTAATATTTGTCAAAATCCCCGAAAAGGGGTCGTCTGTGTCTCCCAAAGTATTATTCAATTAACGCTAAAAGGGTAAGTCATCTGTATCTGTCGCTGCCAAGGTATCATCTGTAGTGTCTGTTGATACTGGTTTTTGCTTGGCTTGTCTACCAGCAGGCTCTTCTGTCGGAGGAGGAGGCGTATTGCCTTGAGATGAGCCTTTGCTGCCCAGCATGGTCATATTATCTCCAACCACTTCTGTTGTATAGCGTGTATTGCCATCTTTGTCTTGCCAAGAGCGCGTTTTTAACCTGCCCTCAATATATATAAGGTCACCTTTGTGTAAATACTTTTCTGCCACATCAGCCAGCCCTCTCCAAAGCACAATATTATGCCAATCTGTTATTTCTTTTCGCTCTCCTGAATTCCTGTCTTTATATGTTTCTGAAGTGGCCATAGAAAAATTAGCCACGCCAACACCGCTTTCTAAATGTCTAACTTCTGGTTCTTTACCTAGTCTTCCTACTAATATTACTTTATTTACGCCTGCCATTGTTTGTGGTTCTTTATAATGTTGTGTTCTTAAAATATAAAGTTAATTAAAAAAGGGATTCCTTCAAATAATTATGGATCAAAATTGGTTTTGGTAATGTATCAACCTGATTTAAGTTAAAATACGTAAGCGATTCCTTGCTTAACGCTCTTGCTACCAACCCTACCTCTATTTCTATATGAAAGAACTGCGCAAATATACGTTGGTGCGTTAATATATGTTTATAAGTCTTTGATTCTTTGGTCAAAATGCCTCCCTTTTTCAGTATATCATTTAAAAAAGAGATGTTTTCGAAGTCATCTGGGGACAAAAAATCGTTAGTTTCAAGTAAGAAAAAGTCAAATAGTCCTTGCCAAATGTCTTTTTCAGTCCGTTCTTTCATAAGAATACCCGAGTTATCATAAAAAATAATATAATTAAAGTACCGTTCTCTAATTTTAAGTTTTTTGATTTTAACAGGCAGTATTTTTTGCGCTTGATGCAAATTTGCGAAACAAACGTCAGAAAATATACAGTCATGACAAGAGGGATTTACTGGAATGCACTGCAAAGCACCAAATTCCATAATGGCTTGATTGTACACATCTGGCGTTCCCTTATTGATGTGTTTTTTGGCTTCGGTAAAGAAGAATTTTTGACCCTTTCCACTGGCAATATCCTTGTCTATTCCAAAGATTCTAGCTAAAACTCTATAGACATTTCCATCAACCACTGGCACTGCTTCCTGGTATGCAAATGATGCAATAGCCGCTGCAGTGTATTTTCCTACACCTTTTAGTGTCAGCAGTTCCAGGAAGGTGTCAGGGAATATTCCGTCACATTTTTCTACAACAAATTTTGCACAAGCGTGGAGGTTTCTTGCCCGACTGTAATAGCCTAACCCCTGCCACAACCTTAGCACCTCAGATTCCTTTGCCTTTGCCAAATGATGGACAGTCGGAAACCTTTTGAGGAACTTCTCGAAATATGGCAACCCTTGGGCTACACGAGTTTGCTGCAGGATAATTTCAGATAACCAAATTACATAAGGGTCATTCGTATTTCGCCAGGGAAGCGCTCTCTTATGTGTTGAGTACCACGCAATTAGCTTTTCGGAAAGGAATTTATCGTCTTTGATCAAATTTAAAATACAGATGTAATAAATACTTAATTATATGTCCTATATTTATAAATAAAAGCCCTAAAATAGCAGTCTGAAACAAGACATAGGAATGTCAAAAGTAGTTTTAGAAAAAGTTTTTATCAATTATTTTTAAATTTAAATATAAAAAAGGTGACTAAAGCAGATGTAATAACAGAAATTTCGGATAAAACAGGGATACCGAAAGATGACGTAACACTTACAGTTGAAGCTTTTTTTAGTGTCGTGAAAAACTCAATGGCTGAAGGGGAGAATATCTATGTGAGAGGGTTTGGAAGCTTTGTTAATAAAAAGAGGGCTAAGAAAATAGCAAGAAATATATCAAAAAACACAGCAATTGTGATTGATGAACATTATGTGCCGAGTTTTAAACCCTCGAAAATGTTTGTTGAAAAAATTAAGAGGAGCAAAAAAGTAGCAAACTCCAACTAGCACATCTAATCACGAACCTTTGAGGGAATGAAATCCCCTTAAAAGGTTTGTTTTATGTTAGACTAAAACCAGTGGCGACCATTTTAGAACGGTACGTTGGTATTAATAACAATTCTGCATCCACCCTTTGTAGGGTGTTGTTTCCATAACTATCTTAGAAATATATCAGTAAGAATGGTATTGATTATAAAAAAACACTATCTTTGCGCACGCTTTTATAAAGGATACAACAAAGAAACTAATAAATAATAAGTTGTCAAATGTAATATTTGGGACTTGTTTTGAAAATATTGTTCAACAGAATCTATTTTTTTAAAGAATAGGTTAAGAAAATTTAAAGATATGCCTTGCGGTAAAAAAAGAAAAAGACATAAGATTTCTACTCATAAGAGGAAGAAAAGACTTAGAAAAAACAGACATAAGAAGAAGTAGTATACTTCATTCTTTGTTTAGATATTACTATACGAATTAGTTATAAAAATTATTTATTCTAAAAACACAAAACATTGAGTAGCGAATTATTAATAAATTCAACTCAAGAAGGATGTCGTATAGCCCTATTAAAGGACAAGAGTTTGGTGGAGTTCCATTATGATAATGATGGCGCAAAATATTCGGTTGGAGATGTTTACCTCGGTACAGTCAAAAAGGTAACGCAAGGATTAAATGCTGCTTTTGTAGACGTTGGTTATGAAAAAGATGCTTTTTTGCATTACCACGATTTAGGACCACAAGTAAGGTCGTTACAGAAATTTACAAAGCTTGCACTCACAAGACCGAGTACTTCTCATAAGCTGGGAAATTTTAAGAAAGAACCTGAGATTAATAAATTTGGAAAAATCACTCAGGTTTTAGCCAAAAATCAAAAGATACTTGTCCAGGTTGTTAAAGAACCAATTTCCACAAAAGGGCCTAGATTATCCTGTGAGTTATCAATAGCTGGTCGGTACATGGTACTTGTACCGTTTTCTCAGGCTGTAAATATTTCTAAAAAGATATCGAGTAACGAAGAGCGCAAAAGGCTTTTACGCCTGATGACTTCTATAAAACCAGAAGGCTTTGGTGTGATTATTCGGACAGTTGCCGAAGGAAAAGAGGTTGCTGAACTGGATCGAGATTTGAAAAACCTGGTGAAAATCTGGGAAGACGGCATCAAGAAACTTAAAAAAGCAGCGCCTAGAGAGAAAATAATTGGGGAGATGAACAAAGCATCGACCATTCTTAGAGATGTTTTAAATGAGTCCTTTGACAATATCATCGCTGACGATCAGGCGATGTATGAAGAAGTAAAAACATTTATCCACAGAATAGCACCTGATAAAGAAAAAATAGTAAAGAAGTATGCCGGGAAGGCAAAAATATTTGAACAATATGGCATTGAGAAGCAGCTCAAAACGCTTTTTGGTCGCTCGGTAAGTGTTCCTGGTGGGGGCTATTTGATCATAGAGCATACAGAGGCATTACATGTCATAGATGTAAATAGTGGCAATAAGTCTAACGCGTCTGCCGATCAAGAAAAAACAGCAGTAATGATTAATACGTTGGCGGCAAAAGAAGTGGCACGTCAACTGAGGTTACGCGATATGGGTGGTATTATCGTCGTGGACTTTATAGACATGAAAAGGGTTGAAAATAAAAAACTTGTCTATAGTACCATTAAAGAGGCGATGAAACCTGATAGGGCGAAGTTTACAATTTTGCCCTTGTCAAAATTTGGGCTATTGCAAATCACGAGACAGCGATTTAGACCTGAATTAAATATAAAAACGCAAGAGAAGTGCCCAACGTGCTATGGTACAGGAAAAATTGATGCTGCAATTGCGGTGTCTGATCAGGTTGAAAGCACACTGGAGTATATACTGCTTAAACAAAATGAAAGTAAGATAAGTATTATTTTACATCCATACCTACATGCTTACTTTACAAAAGGGGCGGTTTCTATTAGGGCGAAATGGTTTATGAAATACCACAAGTGGGTAGATTTAATTTCAGACTCGTCAATGGCGATTACTGAGTTTATGTTTATTAATAAGGCAGGAGAAGAAATAGAAGTGATTTAGAAATAGCCGAAGCGTTTTATAAAAACAAATAACTCCTTTTATTGAAAGGAGTTATTTGTTTACAATCCCATTATTTCCTAATGACTTTTTTAAATGCGCTATTTCTTCTTCCATAAAAAGTATTTTGTTAGTTTGTGCCGTAACATCTCTAGAAATGACGGTTAAACCAATTACTTCTTTTTCGTCCTCAAAGACAGGATTTAGAAAGTATTCTCTAAAAGAATTTTCACCCGCTACGGTACTTTTTAGTACAAAATTTAAACTTTCCCCTTCAAATACCGCACTATAATATTCTTGCCACTCATCTCTAACGTCTCCCAGGTTATCCAACGCATTTTGACCTACCGAGAGGTTTTCATACTGAGTTCCAATATAACGTTCTTTTAGGACATCGTTCATGACCAATACCGTATAGTTTTTGTCAAGCAACAACACCGAGTCGGAGGTACTGTTAATAATACCATTTAGCTGCAAAGCCCTTTCTTTTATTTCCGCCTCTTTAAGTATGGACTCGGTTATGTCTCTGGAAACAACGGACGCACCGATTACTTCACCTTCAGCATTAAGTATAGGGTTATAATAGGTATGAACGAATTTTTTTTCATTAGCATCTGATCTGTCTTCAATTTCTGAGAACTTCCCTTCGTTCATGGTTTTGTCATATTTGAATTTCCATTTTTTCCATTGCTGCCCCGTAATTAGCTTATTCATATAAGCGCCCACCTCTAGTTTTAAGGTGTTTTCGTATTTTTTTATCAAAGTCTCATTGACGGCGGTAATCCTATAGTCCTTATCGATTGCAAAAATAGTATCGTCTGTGTTGTTAATGAGTGCATTTAAATTATTTTCTTTTTCGGAGGTACGGTCGGCATTTCTTCTCATCTCTTCTTGAGTAGCCTCTAG
>CAYRIF010000020.1:20295-21661 GCA_964424205.1 uncultured Roseivirgaceae bacterium
ATTCCTATTTCCTCTAAAACTACACCTAATTCATCTTCACTGCTTTCCGAGTTTTCAGGAAGATTTCCTTTGCTCAAAATGACTATCTGCCGCTTTACTCGTTGAATGGATTTACTTATATGCTTTGCAATCAGGCGATATAGGAGAACAAAAAGGGCAATGGACAAAAGAAGCAGACTAATTTCAATAATTTGAAAACGTTTCATAAAGACCCAAAACACTTTGCTATCATCAAGAATGTATTGTAGGTTTAAACCATCTAGCTTAGTGATTTCAGCATCCACCTTTTTGGTAAGTGGTATAAGGTCTTTATAAATTACCGCCATTGCCTCGTTACTGATTTGATTACTACCAGCATTGTGCCTTAACCAATTTTCAAATTCAGCATTTGCTACAATGGTGTCATTATTAAAGCCAGCATAACTTTGTAAATTGATACCAATCCCTGCTTGACCATTAAGTCTAATGATGCTGTCTTGAACTGTTTTAATTTCAGTAAGTGTCGATACAATAAAATTATACAATAATTTATCATCATTTACATTCCACTGCTCTTTTAAGATGCCCAAAGTGTCGGTTATCTGGGTAATTTCATTGTCCCAAATCTCATTCCTTTCTTTATTATATTCTTCATCGCTACCTACCAGATAGTTGAACAATGCAATATTTGATTGATTTAATCTACTACTTAATTGAAAGACCCTTGACTGGGTAGGCTGATATACACGGATCATTTTGCGTGATGTCTTTACTGCGGTAGCAACCTGAAGTAAAGTAAATACAAGCATGAACAAGGAAATACTTCCCATTGCCGTATAACTTAGAATAAGCTTATTCTTTATTGTCTTAAAATTGAATTTTTTCATATTTTCCCTTCTTTAATCTTTATAAAGCTAAAGAATCTTTTGAGCAAACCCGTTTTTAACAATTACAGACCCAAAATATAAGTGGCAAACATATGTAAGGGATATAACCCGTAACGTATTATTTGAATTATTGCTTTAAAAACAAACAAAACATGTTTATCGGAATCTTATCAAGCACCAAATTGATATTCTTTGTAAAAGCAGCGGTGTTATAATTTATGTGTGAACGGCGTCGGAATACAGGTTTTTTTCTTCCTTGCTGTACTTTTTAAGAAAAGGCAACGATTGGAACTTCTAAAAAGAATATAAAATAATGTAATAGCAAAGATGTGTAATAAAACACTACATTTTTTCAAAGAAATTGCCGTGTGAAAGACTGGATTTTTCACCTTTTCTATGTAAAGAGGCAAATTTTGAGTAGCTTTAGTGAGATATAAATATTTAAAAGTTCTTAAAAAAATATAAAATTATGAGTGATAATATATTACAAAGTTTAATGG
>CAYRIF010000021.1:0-2627 GCA_964424205.1 uncultured Roseivirgaceae bacterium
AATGCCGTATAAATAATCTGAATTATTTTTTGGTCAGGTGAGGCATAAAATTCAAGCATAGCCATCGCTACGGTTTAATTTTATGCATATATATGGGCGAATCGACCTACGACGGACAGGAAAGAAACGGATTATATGTGGCATTTTGATGTTAAAATGGTATTAGTTGTATATTTGTTCAAATTCAATCATTGCACGTGAGTAAAAATACAAAACACATATCGGTTGCGGATACCATCATCCACATAACTCAGCATAACAAAGAAGATTATATTAGTCTTACTGATATGTTGCGATATAAAGAAAGCGGTGGGCTCATATTTAAATGGTTAAGTAACAAAAACACCATTGAATTCCTTGGGGTTTGGGAGAAAATTTATAACCCTAATTTTAATTACACCGAATTCGGTGTAATTATGCAACAGGCCGGTGTTAATCGGTTCACAATGTCAGTTAAACAATGGATTGAAAGAACCAATGCGATAGGAATTGTTGCTAAAGCAGGCAGATATGGGGGAACATATGCCCATAAGGACATTGCCTTTGAGCTTGGAACATGGATAAGTCCTGAATTCAAACTGCTTGTAATTAGAGAATTTCAAAGATTAAAGGAAATAGAAAGTAATCAATACAACCTTGAGTGGAATGTTAAACGAATATTAAGCAAAGCAAATTATCATATTCATACAGATGCAATAAAAAATCACATCATACCGCAAAGAAATTATGATAAGGATAAAGCATGGTTAATTTATGCTGAAGAAGCAGACTTATTAAATGTTGCCCTTTTTAAATGTAATGCAAAGGATTGGCGCAAAGCAAATCCAAAGCTCACTAAAAAGGGGATGAACCTACGAGATATAGCAAGTATAAATGAATTAGCTGTCTTATCCAATCTCGAAACACTCAATGCAGAAATGGTTTCTAACAAAGTTGATAAAACAGGGAGATAATAGGTTAAAACAAATTGCTGAATATCAGTTATTAATAATGAATGAAAAAGATTTTATGAAAGCATTAAAAAAGCTGAATGATAAAATCTATATTGAAAACCAAAATACGAAAAAACAAAATTCATGATAAAATTCAAATCATTTGTATTCGGCTCATTTATGGAGAATACCTATGTGCTATACGATGATACTAAGGAATGTATCATCATTGACCCAGGGTGCTATGCTGCGGAAGAAAAGGCAGAACTTGCTGATTTCATCAAAGAAAATAATCTCAAAGTAGTGAAGCTACTCAATACCCACGGACATATCGACCATGTGTTAGGCAATCAATTTGTGAAAAATACTTACGGCGTCCAGTTGTACATGCACAAAATTGGGGAAGCGGTTTTGCGATCTGTAAAATCTTATGCTTCCAATTATGGTTTTGCAAATTATGACGAAGCGACAGTAGATCAATACATAGACGAAGGAGGTCAGATTACATTTGGGAACTCAGTGTTAGATATTGTTTTTGTACCTGGACATTCTCCCGGTCATGTGGCGTTTTATAATTTAGATCAAAAAATCTGTTTCGGTGGTGATGTGCTTTTCAGGGGAAGCATCGGCAGGACAGATTTGCCAGGAGGTGATTTTAATATTTTAATAGAAAGCATCCACAACAAAATTTTCCCAATGGGAGATGACATGATTGTCCACGCTGGTCATGGGCCAGAAACTCAAGTAGGTTACGAGAAAATGACCAACCCTTTTTGTGCCATAAAAACTGCTTAACCCCTTGAAGAAACACCTACCCAATTTACTGACTTTAAGCAACCTGATCTGTGGTGCCCTTGGAATTATCCAGGTATTTGAAGGAGACTTAGAAACCGCCACTTACCTAATTTGGCTTGCTGCAGCTTTTGATTTTCTGGATGGATTCGTAGCACGTGCCTTGAAAGTAAATGGGGAATTAGGCAAGCAACTAGACTCCCTCGCCGATATGATTACCTTCGGGTTACTGCCTGCCTTTATCATGTTTCGCTTGCTTCGAACCTATTCTGATTCAGAGTGGCTGCCTTATATTGCTTTTGCCATTGCTGCTTTTTCGGCACTTCGCTTGGCAAAATTCAATATCGATACACGCCAAAGTGATTCCTTTATTGGACTCAATACGCCTGCCAACACCTTGTTTATCAGTGCCTTACCTTTTGTGCTGACAGGAGCGCCAACTATTTTAGGATTGCCAACGAGCACTGTGTTACTGACCATTACCGTGGTATTCTCCCTATTACTAGTTGCAGAAATTGGCTTTATTGCACTAAAATTTAAAGACTTTACTTGGAAAAATAATAAATCAAAATTTATACTACTTGCTGGAGCACTTGTGTTGTTAATCTTTTTCAGGCAAGCAGCATTGGTTTATATTATTCCGTTTTATATTTTAATGTCGGTTGCTGAGAATCTATTGACAAAAGAAAATAGAGAAAAGACTTAGGACTTAGGACTTAGGACTAAATAACTTATATGATTCTTATATGCCTTATATAGTAAAAAATAAAGAGAAGAGAAAATAGAGAAGAGAAAAAAGACTACAACTTGAGACATAAAACTCGAAGCACGCAAGACAAGAAAGTTGAATGCCTTATATGGTGAAAAGACCCTCCTACGCTAAAGCTTCGGTGGGTGAGAGAA
>CAYRIF010000021.1:2727-8582 GCA_964424205.1 uncultured Roseivirgaceae bacterium
GAAGACTTAGGACAAAATAACTTATGTGGTTCTTATATGCCTTATATGGTGAAAAGACCCTCCTACGCTAAAGCTTCGGTGGGTGAGAGAAGAGAAAATAGACATAAGACTCGAAGACTTAGGACAAAATAACTTATGTGGTTCTTATATGCCTTATATGGTGAAAAATAAAGAGAAGAGAAAATAAAGAAGAGAAAAAAGAGAAGAGAAAAAAGACATAAGACATAAGACTCGAAGACTTAGGACAAAATAAACTACAGTAAAAGCAAGAAACAACTCATGAAACAAATAAAAAACCTTCTGATTGCTATTTCAATATTTGCGTTTGCCTGTGCTGCGCCAAAAAATATTTCTTCTGTCAAGCAAGAGAAAAAAATAGACAGTGTTGATTTGGTGATTACAAACATCTCCGTAATTCCGATGGACAACGATACCACTTTGCTAAACCAAACTATCTGGATTAATGATGGCAAGATTATTGGCTTTGGAAAAAACACATCACTTATCGCCAAAAAAACCATAGATGGCACAGGAAAATACCTCATGCCAGGACTTGCAGACATGCACGTTCACCTGCCCGACTTTGTCATTCCCGTCCGTACCGGCACGGATGGACAGGCGGGCCTGCCCGACTATAATCCTGATAGTGTACAACAGTTAAACCGATATTTTTCGCTAAATCTAGCTGCTGGCGTAACAACCCTCCGCTCCATGCGAGGAAAACCAGGTCATATTGCGTTGGCAAAAAAAATAGCAGCAGGAGAGATTGTTGCCCCCACTATTCATTGCAGTGCCCCTGCCATTTCGTCAAAATCAGAAGTTAAACTTGAACAAATCGATAGCCTGGTAGCCTCCTATAAAAACGAAGGGTATGAGTTGCTGAAAATTCTCAGTATCAAAGACACCACCTATTTCAATCAGTTTGTAGCATCTGCTAAAAAGTATGATATCAAACTAGCAGGACATGCACCCCGTAATGTCTCTTTTGATGCGTTACTAGATGCTGAATATAGTTCTATCGAACATTTAGGCGGTTATTTAGCAGCCGTGTATAAGGGAGGTGCCGTTTTGAAAAGGGCAGTAAATAAAACCATCGAAAAAGGCATTTACAATTGTGCCACCCTTGATTGGTATAACATTGGCTACTTGCAAGTACCTCTTGAATCTTTGAAAAAAAGACATGGATTACAATACATGTCAGCAGAAAAAAACAAGGCCTGGGAAGACGAAATGGCAGCCTCCTTTGAAAAAACAGATGACGGCAGGAAAACAGATTACCAAACAGCCATGGCGTACAAATTTCTGATACTAAAAGCGTTAGATGCAGGCGGCGCAAAGTTATTACTGAGTCCCGATGCCACAGGTTCATTTGCCGTACCAGGTTTTAGTATGTGGGAAGAAATGAAATTATATAAGCGAGCAGGTCTAAGTAATTATAGCATTCTAAAAGCAGCCACAGTCAATGCCGCCGCATATTTTGGAGAAGCAAACACTTGGGGCACCCTCACCAACAACAAAAGAGCAGATATGGTTTTGCTTAAGAAGAATCCTTTGGAGAATATCGAGAATATTGCTACTGTTGAAGGCGTTTTTCTGAATGGAAAGTATTTTTCGCAAGAAGTGTTGGTTAAGATGAAGTAACACGCTAAGAATTTTATAGTTGATCACTCCCCCACTTGCACCGTCAGCTGTCTATACTCCAGATATCGTTGCATCACTTGCTTGACATAATTGACTGTTTCCCTACCAATGGCATAACCCGAAGTAACAACGGGGTCGTTAAAATACTTTGGTTTTGATTTTAGCTGCAAATATTTCGCGGCAGACTCCCATGTCTCATAGTCTTCATTGTATTTTTTTGCCAGTCGATAGGCATCTAAAATATGGCCTTGACCTATGTTATAAGACGCCAGAATAAACTTTATTCTTTCCTCTTTGCTTCTCACCCTTTTGCTCCAAAATTTATCTAGCCATTTTATATAGTTTGTTCCCGCTTCTATACTTTGCTTTGGATTGGTCGGATCTTTGGCACCATAAGCCTCAGCTGTGGCAGGTACTAACTGCATCAATCCCACAGCACCCACCCAGGATTGCGCCTTTGGGTTGAATTTTGATTCTTGGTAAATCAGTGAAGCTAGCAACTTCCAGTCCCATCCTATCTTCTCTGCTCCTACTTTAACGTAGTCATCATACGCCGAGATACTATTGCTATTAATAGAAGAATAGTCGCTGTATGCCCTTCGATACGATGCCCTTGGGTTCTTAAAATACTTTTTATAGGCTAGGTTATAATGAGGCGTTTTCTTTACTTTTTTAAGCCAAGCATTAATTGCAATTTGCAATTCAGGTGCATTCTTTCTTACTGCCCAAGCAATCCTTTGTGGCAAACTAACGGCTGTTTTTACATCAATATTAGGATAATACCATGCATTGACTTTCGCCACATCCTCATCGGCTATGGTATAATCTATCTCCCCATCTGCCACTTTTTCAATTAACTCCTCGGTCGACACTTCTCCTTTATCCTCCACAATGATAATATCTCCACCAATTTCATCAGATAGATTATGCAGGCGTTCTATAAATGCCGAGCCCTTTCGAACATACACCTCCTTGCCCAACAAATCAATTGGATTTCTTATAAGTTTTTTTTCAGTTATATGTTGTTTAGCCTTTCTCCAGTTATTAGGTTTTCTTTGTACCAAAACTTGCCTTCCAGTGCTATGTTCATCCGTAAACAACACTTTTTTTGCCCTGTCTTTGGTGATGGCCAGGTTAAAAGCAATAATATCTCCCTCTCCTTTATTCAACTTTTCAAATGCCTCTTCCAGATCAGTGGTAAT
Organism: uncultured Roseivirgaceae bacterium; assembly: GCA_964424205.1. Classification (GTDB taxonomy): domain Bacteria; phylum Bacteroidota; class Bacteroidia; order Cytophagales; family Cyclobacteriaceae; genus CAYRIF01. Next base: position 5,571 of record CAYRIF010000021.1, read on the forward strand.
ATTTAATTCCAAATCTAAATCAAGTTCTTTTGCCAACATTTTGAGGAGGTCGTACTCAAACCCCATGGCTTGCCCCTTATACAAAAAATAACTTGTAGAACTGTTATCAACAATGGCGATTAACTTTCCTCGTTCTTTAATTTTGGCAAAGTCAAAATCAATAGGTTTGGAATAGGATTTTTTATCTTTATGCGCTTCTGATGCTTGCTTGCAAGTTGTCAAAAAAATAAACGAAACCACTAAAAAAATAAACGTGAAAGTACTACTACTCACGTTGGTATGTTTCAAAAAGTATTTATTCACAGGATGAAATTAACAGAATTATTATAGAATATGAAAAAAATCATCACTTATTTTCAGAAAACAAGTTTCTTTGTAGCTAGTGTCTTGTGTGCAATTGTGAAAATGCTCGTTATGCCGTAAAATTCAGCTTTACATTTTTGAAAGCTTAATTTATCCAGTATCTAAATGAGATTACGGATATTTTCATTCCATAAAGAGAAAATATGGAATGAAAATTCCGCAATGACGTCCCTTTCTAAATGCTATTATCAATCAAGACTAAGTTCATATGGTTAGACTTTATAACAATCATTAGTTCATGTACAAAAAATACATTTGGCTTATAATCCTTGTTTTATTTGGGTGTAAAAACGACAAAAAAGTGGCTTCCACCACCCTAGAAGACAGTCTGAATAGTCCCTACAAAATAGCATACGCCAAAGGGTTTAAGGTTGACTATTTCAAAGGTTATAAACTCGTTACCATTCCACAAGCATGGCAAGGGAGCAAGGAAAAGTTCACTTACGCTTTGGTTGAGAAAGGTGCAAAAACTCCTGTGCTTGACGACGCTGTACAAATCATCAGGGTACCAATTAAAAGCATCGTTTGCACGTCCACCTCTCACCTTCCGCTATTAGAATATTTAGGTGAACTAGACAAATTGGTCGGTTTTCCACATACCCAGTATATTTCATCTCCAGCGGTGTCTACAAGGTTGGCAAAAGGAAAAATAAAAGAACTGGGAACAGAAAGTGGTTTAAACATAGAAATGTTGATGGCATTATCACCAGAGGTGGTCATGGATTTCGGCTATGGCAATGAATATGACAAATTTCAAGCCATTCAAAAAGTAGGAATTCCAGTCATCATGAATGCTGATTACATGGAAGAAACGCCGCTTGGGAGAGCGGAATGGATTAAATTTGCAGGGTTATTTTTCGACAAAGAAAAAGAGGCAGATTCTATTTTTAACATGATAAAAAATAAGTACAATTCATTGAAAAAGATAGCGGCAAATAGTGTCACCAAACCAACTGTCTATAGCGGCACCATGTACGGTGATGTATGGTACATGCCTGGTGGCAAAAACTCAGGTGCTATTTTTGTGAATGATGCAGGGGGTGAATATTTGTGGAAGGAAGACAGTATAAAAGGCAGCCTACAATTGGGCTTTGAATCTGTTTATGACAAAGCACAGCATGCTGATTGTTGGATTGGAATGGGTTCCTTTAATTCATTAGAAGAAATAAAGAATACAGACGAACGCTACACTTCCTTGGATGCTTTCAAAAATGGAAATGTCTATAACTACAATGCTGTCATGGGTAAGCATGGTGGGAATGCATTCTTAGAATTAGGGTATTTACGCCCTGACATTGTGTTAGCGGATATGATTAAGATATTGCATCCGGCATTATTACCAGCACATAAACTATACTTTTACAAGAAATTAAATTGATGTCTGAGGTCTTTCAAATCAAGCAATCAAAAACAATTCTTTGGATAATCCTTCCGTTGTTATTGCTTGTGCTTTTTTTGGCAAACATTGCCTTAGGCTCTGTAAATATCCCTTTAAACGATATAATAGATATTTTAGTAGGCCACACAATTGAAAAAGACGCCTGGTCCAACATCATCTTACAGTTTCGTTTGCCCAAAGCGATGACCGCCATCCTGGTAGGCGCTGGTCTTTCGGTCAGTGGGCTATTGATGCAAACACTGTTTAGAAACCCGCTGGCAGGGCCATTTGTTTTAGGGATCACCTCAGGTGCCAGTTTAGGGGTTGCATTGCTCTTATTAGCAACCGCATCATTTGGTGGTATGCTGACTTTCATTGGTACTTCAGGAAATTGGCTGATGGTCTTGGCAGCAAGCTTTGGCGCAGGATTAGTATTGCTGCTCGTACTAGTGGCGGCAACACGCGTTAAAAATAGCATGACATTGCTCATCATTGGATTGATGTTTGGGAGTGCCACTGGGGCTATTGTGAGTATCCTTCAATTTTTCAGCAGCAAAGAACAAATACAGTCGTATTTGATATGGACTTTTGGAAGTGTTGGTGGATTAACGTGGCGAGAGATTAATATTTTTCTTCCAATCATATTCCTTGGTTTAGTGGCTGCTTTTTTACTAAAAAAACCATTAAATGCGCTGTTGTTAGGAGAGGATTATGCCAAAAGCATGGGCGTAAAAATTAAATCAGTCAGGTTCATGGTAATTGGAATCACCAGTATTTTAGCTGGGAGCATTTCTGCCTTCTGCGGGCCAATTGCATTTATTGGCATTACCGTACCACACCTGTGCAGAATGATTTTCAATACTTCAAACCACAAAACGCTCATCATTGCTAGTATATTAATGGGCAGTATTATCATGCTATTTTGTGATATCGTAGCACAATTGCCTGGCAGTCAATTTGTGTTACCTATCAATGCCGTTACTTCATTGCTAGGTGCACCGATAGTCGTTTGGATTATATTGCGTAAAAAGAACATCACAACATGATCGATTCAGTACGTCTTTTACAAACCGTAAACTTATCCATTGGTTATGCAGCGCATCAATCAATTTTGGAAGGGCTAAATCTATCACTGGACAAAGGAGAATTAGTTTGCTTGCTAGGAGAAAATGGCATCGGAAAATCCACCTTACTAAAAACACTGTCCAAAACAATGCCACCACTTTCAGGAGATGTTTCTATTGCAGGAAAATCAATCAGCGCAATCAATC
>CAYRIF010000021.1:8682-21218 GCA_964424205.1 uncultured Roseivirgaceae bacterium
GGGTAGAGATTATGTATATGCTGAAAAAACTGGCAGAAGAGACCAACAAAACCATGCTAATTTCTACTCATGACCTCGACTTAGCCTTTCAGGTCTCGGACAGGTTATGGCTCGCCACTAAAAAAGGAATAACAGCAGGCTGCCCAGAAGATTTGATTCTTAATGGGGAAATTGAACGCACCTTCGCCTCTGAAAATTTTCGTTTTGAGAAAGCGACTGGCAAATTCAAGAAAAATATTTTTCACACCAAGAGTATTAACCTTACAGGTAATGGCATCTCTTATTTTTGGACAAAAAATGCGTTGGAGCGAATAGGCTTTGCTATTCACCCAGAAAATGAATCTTTAAAATTAGCGGTAACAAATCTCTCTAAAAATCACCAATGGAAATTAGAGGTCAAAGGAAAAACCTATACCTTTAGTTTGCTTGATGAACTACTTATATTTCTAAGAAATAGGTAATACCATTTTAAAAGTATAAAATTGAAAGTAATGATTCCCACAACAAAAACAGCATCATAAGAAAGGAGTACATAAAACCAACGACAAGAAATTTTACTATCGTCTTCAACACTCCTTGCCTATAAACAGTAAAGAAAGACACCAAACTATAAACACCAACTAGTGCCAGTGCGATTAATGCAAAATAGCCCGAATTATTTAAAGCGTTCGTTGAAAAGTATATCATGCAAAATACTAATCCATATGTCAAATAAGCAAAAGCATGTAAATGAATGGCGTGTACGAGATGAGTGATGTACAATTTTTTTCGCCGGATGTACAATAGTTTTAATACAAGTGCCAGAACAGGCACCACAAAAACCATCATGATAGGAATATTACCCAATAGAAATACAATAAATACGTTTACATCCTTGCTTAAAATCTTCCTTGCTTGTGTCACCATTGGCATGCCCAATGGCCCTTTGACACTGACACCAAGACTATCTAAAACAGCCGCATTAGAAATAGAAGGATTCCTCATCAAGGAGTATAAATCATTGGAGGATGCCTGTTCTAAAAAAGCAGTTGCTGTATCCTTTTGGGTTGAGCTTATCGCATCATCCTCTCCAAAATCCATCGCTATTAATGAAGGCTCAGAAAGCACCTCTTCTTGATCACTATCAGAAAATACATCATTAAAATCCAAATCATTCCTTGTCAGTACCGACTTCATTACAAAAAAGAACATCAGACTTGTCAGTACGTAAAGCCTAACAGGCTGAATAAAACGAACTCGTTTACCCTCAATAAACTGATTGGTAAGCACCCCTGGCTTAAAAAAGAAGGGAACAAAACTCTTTATAAATTTAGAATCTAAAGAAAAGTAATTTGAAAAAACATCTCCTAACAATGTTCCGACAGACACATTGTTGTCACTGTTTTTCTGCCCACAGTGAGGGCAGTATTTATACTCCTCATCGAGTTGTTCATTACAGTTTAGGCAGGCACCCGTTCTTCTGTCAGTTTTCATTCGTAGAGATTATTTGCGTCCAAGATAATACTTATTTTATAGAAATAGTAGTCCTTTGTTGATATCGCCACATCCGGTTATAGCTCCCTTCTCGCACCTGTTGCGAGACCCCCGTTTTATAGCATCTTCCCTTTTTTGGCAAAACACTAACAACGGGTTGGGGTGACAATTTCCTGGTATCTGTTGTGCAATCCCTGTTTTGCAGCACTCTTCATGGGGGTGCCGCAATCAATGCGGCAGTGCAGCAAAAAAAATCCCCGCAGCACAAGTCAACGGGGAATTAAACTCAAAGTATAAAATTTTTAGTATCCATCATTTTGCTTCAGGTTAGCATTTACATTCAAGTCAGAGGCAGGAATTGGAAAAATATTTAAGTGCGAAGAAGTAGTCACTCCTTCGGCAACTCCCCCCTTCCAAGGCCAAATACCGCTGTCTGAAAACTTACCATATCTTATCAAATCAATTCTCCGTGTTCCTTCCCAATGCATCTCTCTTACGCGCTCATCCAAAATAAAATCAAGTGTTAATTCACCTGAAGTAATGTCTGCCGAATTATCTCCATATGCCCTTTGTCTTAGCGCATTGATATATGACAGTGCAGTCGCATTGTCACCACCAGTTCCTCCTCTTAGCACAGCCTCTGCGTACATTAAGTATGCATCTCCTAATCTAAAAATTGGATTATCGGTATCGGGAAAGTCTAAATCCACGCCGGCTGCTCCAGTTGAAGTTATATTCACAAATTTAGGGACTGCATACCCATCCTCAAAGACATTGATATCTGCAATCTCCAGATTTTGTCCATCGGTATAGAAAAAATTCCTAGGATCCATTGTCGTAGGATCTGTTATATCCCCACCAAATTTTTCGACCATCGTTTTGGTCGTTCTCAATCCTGCCCATCCACCACCGACACCATAATCCGAAGGCTCCATTGTACCGCCAATTGCGGCATGAACCAAAAATGTTGTATTGCCCCAGTTTTGGGTGTGTTTGCCATCAGAATTTAGTGCAAAAATAATTTCAGAATTTGCCAATCTCTGGTTATCTGCCATAAACAATTCCGCATAGTTGCCGTGCAACGTGTAACCAGCCCCTGTTATCTTATTAACTGCTGTCAATACTTCTGTATATTTTGGTTCATTAATATATACCTCAGCGTTGAGGTACAGTTTTGCTTGTAACATCCACAGTGCTGCTTTATCTGCCCTGCCATATTCGTTGGTCATTGGCGCCACCATCACTCCTTCAATTTCATTCAGTTCACGCTCAATAAACGAAAATAGTTCCTGTGGTGTAGCTTGCGAAGGCAACTCAGTACTGATGGAAGTCAGTAAGGGCACATTTCTAAACAAATCCAGTGCATGCCAATAGGCCATCGCTCTCAAAAAACGCGCTTCTGCACGATAAACGGCTATTTCCTTTTTCCATTCCTCCGATATATTGTGCTCCGCTAATTTAGCATCCGAGGATTGGGCTAAAAAATCATTGGCATAAGCAATTATATAAAATATACGGTAGTAGAGTACCCGTACAAATTGATTTTCAGAACTCCAAGTTTGGGTATGCAAGTCACGAATACCAGAATCTGTCCAGGTAATAACTGCCTCATCGGTTGTAAGCTCTTGTGCCTTCCAGTAAGAACGAATATAACTCGTAAATCCTTCATCGTTGACAATAGATATATCACCATCTCCATGCGGACCATCCTGCCCCGTCAATGAAAAAGCACCATATATTTTGGCCAAATAAGAGCGGTAAGCTTGTGGGTTATCAAAAACTACTGCTTCACCTTTGGCGTCTTCTGGTGCAAGATTCAAATCAGTGCAAGCACTTACAAATAGTATTACAAATAAATATAGTATTTTTTTCATGTCCTTAAAAGTTAGCATTTATTCCAATAATAATAGTAGTCGCCCTAGGATATAGGTTATTATCTATCCCATTAAAAATCTCAGGATCCAGACCACTATATCCAGTAATAGTCAATATATTTTGTGCCGTCACATAGGCTTTCAACTTCGCAAATTTTACTTTGTCGAAAGTATATCCTAACGTGATGTTATCAAGTTTAACAAACGAAGCATTTTCAATATAATAATCAGATTTTAACTGACGCTGTTTAAAGCCAGTCTTAAATGCCGAGGTGTGGATATTATTGGTTACTTTCTCTGTTAATAAATCAAAATATCCCATGCTTGATGCTGTATTGTTATATACATAGTTACCAAACTTACCCCTGATGGTAAATGATAAATCAAATGATTTATACCTCATGTTTGACGTAAGTCCCATAATCATTTTGGGGTTCGGGCTCTTATCAATTACCAAATCCTTTTCGTTAATAATTCCGTTGCCATCAATGTCATCATACATTTCTATCAAGGTTTGCACACCATCACCATTGGTATCGGTGATAGGATTTCCACTGGCGTCCAGTTTATGTCTATATGTTCTAAAAGCATTCAGCTCCTCCCCTACTTTAAGCACTTGAATTGTCTGACCTACATCGCCGTTTATTCCTCCTGCTTCATATCCACCAAAATTTGGATCAAGATTATTATCTAATTTTTTTACAATGTTTGAATTTGTAGCCAAATTAAATCCTAAATCCCAATCAAATTTATCCCTATCATACAAAACGCCACTCATTGACATTTCAAATCCTTTGTTCTCCACTGCGCCAATATTGGTCGTCACAACATCCGCTAGGTTAATGCCAACTGGCACCGCAATTGGGAATAGTAAATCGTTTACACTTTTCTTGTAATATTCTAAAGAAACGTTTAATCGCCCCTCAAAAAAACCTGCATCTATACCAAAATTTGTGGAAACTGTTTCTTCCCAACGCACCTCTGGATTCGCACTACTTGGTCGTAATGTATTTACATAATCATCACCAAACTGATATGCTGCATCATCTTGACTTAATTTATAAAATACTGCATATTGATAATTGTCAATCTCTTGATTGCCAGTAGTACCATAACCCACCCTCAATTTAAGGTCAGAGAATATTCCTTTCAATCCAGCGGCAAAATCTTCATTCAATACCCTCCAGGCGACTGCCATGCCCGGAAACCATGCCCATTGATTACTAGGGCCAAACTTTGAAGAACCATCACGCCTTAATGAGGCCGTAAAAAGATATTTACCCTTTACATCTAAGTTTACCCTGCCGAAAAAAGAGATCAACCTGCTTTCCTGTGGGTTGGGTTTTACATCGGTCGTATCATTAGGTATCAATTCACCATTTACCAATTGGGCATTATTTCCTGCTAACTGACTGAAATCAGATCTAAAATTTTGCCAGGAATACCCTGCCATTGCTTCTAATTTACTATCTATCGCCACAATATCCTTGTTGTAATTGAAATAATATTCCGACAAAACACTAGTTCTTTCCTGATCCTCTTTTCTCATCATTATGCCCCTATCATTCAAAGCATTTCCTTTTTCAAAAGCCTCGATTCTCCTATTGTATTTTCCTTTATTATAATCATATCCAAAATTAGCTTTAAATGCTAATGCCGTCAGAAAAGGGAATTTATATTCCAATTCTAAATTATTAAGAGATCTAAACGAGCTTCCGCGCTCATCATTCAACTCTTGTGTCGCCACAGGGTTTGAAACAGTAGTGGACAAAGACCACTGATAGTAACCACCAAATTCAGTATTTGCTTCGTCATAGACTGGTCTGGTAGGATCAAACCGTAAAGCAGCACCCATCACATTTTGAGAAAATTGATCCTTCGTGAATCCATTTTTTGAATTCAAACGAATGCTTAAATTATCATTCAAAAGCTTTTGATTTAATTTAAGGGAAAAACTCGTATTTTGATTTCTTGTAAAACGCATCACTCCTTTGGTGTCTTGGTAATTAAAGGAAGCAAAATAAGTGGTTGATTTTTTTCCTCCAGAAACTGATAGATTGTGATTTTGACCTTGTGCTACCTGTAAGACTTCATCCACCCATTTTGTATTAGCATCTCCAAGATATTCAAATTCCTGTGGCGCCTTAGCGAAAATAGCATCTCTATATAAAGTTGGGGAAAGAATATCAACCTTCTTAGTAAACTGCGATATCGAAAACGAGCCATCATAAGAAACTTTCATCTTACCCACGACGCCAGATTTAGTCGTTATCATGATTACCCCATTAGCACCTCTAGCACCATAAATTGCGGTAGCCGCAGCGTCTTTTAAAACAGTAATATTTTCAACATCACTAGGATTCATAAAGTTTAGTGGATTTCTGCTCCCTGCAACGCCTCCTCCTTTATCCAACGGCACGCCATCTACTACATACAATGGTGATTCTCCATTTATTGACACTCCTCTTAACCTGATATTAGTACTCCCACCAGGATCGCCACTAGATTCTATTTGCAAACCTGCCACTTTACCACTCAATAATTTATCAGGCGAACCAATGATTCCTTTGTTAAAATCCTCCGCTTCTACTCGCGCTACAACGCCAGTCAAGTCCTTTTTCTTCACCGCTCCATATCCAATAACAACCAACTCCCCTAAGGTGGTAATATCAGGCATCAAAGCCATATTGATGGCTGTTTTCCCAGCCACTATAATTTCCTCAGGAACATAGCCCACAAAAGAAAATTTTAATGTCGCTCCTTTTTGGGTCTTTAAAGTGTAATTTCCATCATAGTCCGTTACTGCACCAGTACCAGTACCTTCCACCAGAATATTAACCCCAGGTAACCCTTCTCCACTTGCCCCATCTGTTACCTTTCCTGTAAGCTGTACTGCTTCTTGCGCATACACATCGACCATTGCACCTGTGCCCATCATCACCAAACAGAAAATAGCTAATGTTTTTCCTAGAAATCTCCATGCATCTACGAAATTTAGGGTTTTGTTTTTAAACCTCTGGTCATCATCAGCGTCTCTCATTAAGCCTGCCCGATCCAATTCAGATGGGTTACTATACTCAGAGTCCCTTTTAGGAGACTCTGAGCGGGGTGAGTCAGCGTCTTTCGTAGCGCCTGCCCAACCATGTTCGAACGCTGCATACTTAGAGTCCCTTTCAGGAGACTCTGAGTGAGGTAAGAAGGTTCTTTCAAACTTGTAAAAATCTATCATCTTCTCTCTATCGTTTATATATTATTTTTTTATAAATCGTTTATATACTTTTTCTTTCCCTTGCTGTATTTCTAGAATATACAATCCTTGTTTCAAGATACTGATATCTATTTCAATGCTTTTCCCAGGTTGCATCGTATTAATCTCTTTAATTTTCTTTCCACTCATATCAGTGATCATAAGACTGCCTATTTTATTATTGGCTGCTATCGTTATATTGGCTTCACTTGGGTTTGGATAAATTTTGATACGATGCCCTTGCAGATTTTCAACGCCAAGCACGGTACTTACTGGCACTGAATCAATATAGTTTTCTATTTTCTTCGAGGTATAAATATGGAACTCACCGCCATTCAATGGAATGGTATGGTTATTAAAATCGCTGACCTCCACGGTAGCTCCAGACAAATAATCATACCATGTGCCGTTGCCAGTAAAATGTGCCGCAACATTGGCAAATGATTCGTCAAAATTTCCTACTACTACCATATCAACATCCGCATGCTTAATGGTAATCCACTTGGCATCTCCACTCGTGTTCCATTCAAAATCTCCATCGTCAATAATCCTTGTTTGGGTTTTTAAATTGATCAAAGACGTATAAACATCATGTAATTTTTTTCTTCCTACATCCTGCAAATATTCCCATTTGGCAGGTTTAATCGCCACCCGATTATCGTTTAGGGCAATATCATAACCCAACTCTTCAAATTGCCAAATCATTTTAGGCCCAGGTACTAAAAAGAAAAAGGCGGCATTCATTTTTACTCGGTTGAGAGACTCTTTCAAAGTTCTATTTCCTGACTTCATCAAATCCCACATGACTCTTTCCTCATCATGACTTTCCATATAACCCACTACATGAGGCTGTTGCCAGCCCCTAGCGCCATGATACAACCAGTCCATTGACACTTTATTTCCTTTGGCCACCCTTCGGTAAGTACCATTCATATTTCCCCATAACATCATGCCATAATCTGCCAGTTCCGTTTCTTCCTTATTTTCTGCAAAATGTTCTAAAATAACATATGCCGTTGGGTCTGCCGCCCAAATCACATCTGCCATTCTTTTGAGCAATGCTATCCGTGAAGCATCGTACTTTCCCCAAGCATCTACATTTCCCACGGTATTTTTTTGCGTAAATCCTTTGGAAAGATCGAAGCGATAGCCATCAATATTATACTCATCAAGCCAATATTCCACCACCCTATCTACATAGTCTTTGGTGTATTGACTTTCATGGTTAAAGTCATAACCGACATTAAAATCATGTTTTGCACTTCTATTTAACCAGGGATTTTCTGCCGTTGGCGATCCATAGAGGCCATCATTGTATAACCGCACCAAAGAACTTCGCCCAAATGCATGGTTCAATACAATATCAAATATTACTGCGATGCCACGTTTATGCGCCTCATCGATTAGCATTTTCAATTCTTTTTCGGTACCGTAATACTTGTCTGTCGCCAACATAAAAGCTGGATTATAACCCCAACTGGAATTTCCTTCAAACTCCATCACTGGCATCAACTCCAATGCATTGATTCCTAAATTTTGGAGGTAATCTAGTTTTTGCACCATGGCATTGTAGGTGCGCTCCTCAGTAAAGTCTCTTACCAGTGCTTCATATATCACCAATTCGTCATTGCTTGGTCTTTGAAAACCAGTAGCCTGCCAGTTAAACTGTGGTTTGGCAGTTTGCAAGTACGAAATAGCCTCACTTGTTTCTGTTTTTGGATATGGTGCTAATCCAGGATACCTGCCGTCACTAATTATTTCGGGGTCGTCAAATTGCGAGCTTATTTTTTCAGTATACGGATCTGCAATTCTTAAATCTCCATCCACCAAATATTGAAATCTATATTCTTGTCCTTTTATTAGGTTGGTAATTTTTAACCAATATTGATTGCCATCACGGTTCATCAAATAGTTATTATCAATGGCCCAATTGTTAAATTCGCCAATCACAAAAACATTACTTTTGTTGGGTGCAAGCAGCACCAGGGTTGCAGAAGTACTGTCTGCATGATAGTTGATGCCGTTTTTCAAGCCACTTGGCAGCGGTACAATTGGCGTCGTGGGACTTAGCGCATACGCATAAGTTACTTCCGCTGACTCCGCACCTGCTGTAGCCTTCACTTTGATAGTATGTACACTACCATCTCCAATAATCGTGTGCAGTATTTCTAAAGCATCCACATTCATACCTGACGTCAAAAGCCCTCCATCAATAAATACTTCAATGGTTGCTAATTGAGAAGTAATCGCACTGATTGTAATAGGCTCACTGGCATTGTAAAAACCAAAATTCCCTGTCGGGCTTAGTAGTTTCAGCGCAAAACCAGTGGTCATGTCCGTTATATAATCTTTTGATTGACCATCAGACCAATCATTACCTTTGATTAACATGCCGACCGATAAAATATCCGCTTTCGGTCTATTTACAAAGTCGGTAAGCGTCAAGGTAATACTAAAAATCTGTCGCCCATTTTCTACAGATTTTACAAATTTAGCTGGGGTAGTGGCGGTTGCATTTGATGCCGCCGGATTTACATTAGAAGGAGCATTCAAATCATTCAAATTAGGAATCCACAGCCACAACCATGCCTCAGTCCAGTCATGCATGGTGGTTCCTGTCACATCATATGAGATGGTAATCTCCTCATCTGCCGCAAAAAAAGTAGGGGTGATGGTTGGCTCAATGTCCAGGCTTTCAGCATTCAGATACAGTGCTGCACATAAAAATAGTATGCTAAAAAGTATTTTTTTCATTATTTAGGTGTTTTTCACATGAAATAACACGCAAAAGTATAGGTACGCGAAATTAAGGGTAAAAAAAGCCTGAGACTATTCTCAGGCTTTTTTATATTTTCTCTAATTATTCTAATGTTGCAGAATAACTCTCTCCACCATTAACGGTAGTAATTGTTACTACTTTACTAGCAGCCCCAGTATAAGAAATATTTGAAGGACTATCAAAAATCAAAGCATCTAAAGTTCCTCCTAAACTATAGTCCCAAGAATCATTCACTCTAAATTTCAATTCCCCATCTTTCAAAGTTACACTTGCTGATGCTGATTTCAAATCATCACTATAAAGCAAGCCAGTACTAGAGTCCCAATTATCTGGGGTAGCACTACCTATAACACCCCATGATGCTTCATCAATAATCATATCCCAAGTTGCTCCGTCATCTGAGGTCTTAACCTCAAAATAATAGAATCCTGGATTTGCGTCTACAAACCATGAGGCATCATCTTTATCCGCCGAATTATCTGAAACAGAACCGTCAGCAGTGTTGACAGTTATAGAAGTTAATGTTAATCCCTCTGTGCCAGGCGTGAATTTTTTAGACCAAGTATCATCCGTTCTAAACTTAAACTCTCCTAAATCAAGTGGAAATACACCTCTCCAAATATGAGTGTTACCATCCTTTTTATATGCCATTTTTTTGTCATTTTTCCAGCCATCTGTCTCACCAACTATTCCTTGAGTGGCGCCTCCTATAATTCCCCAAGGAAAATCAGCTGGATCAAATGATACTTTTTCTGCATCTCCTGTTCTTTCTAATGCTAATTTAAACCCATCTTTACCAGTCCAAGTAGTTGTAATTGTATATACACCTTCATCAGGAAAAGAACCTCCTTTTTCCGCAACACCAATATTTACACCATCATTTCCTGTTGAAAGGTTAACATTAGTTCCAGATATGGGAGTGCCAGAATCTGCTCCAAAATTTGTAAATAACATATATCCGTTATCTGCAAGGAATCCTGCTGTAGGATCAATTCTTCTATCAACAAACCAATTACAGTTAAATCTTAATTTAAACGCTCCTTGTCTCAAGGTAATATTGGAAGCTTCCCATGTAGCACCACTTGCATCAACAGTACCAGGCAGGTCAACAGTTTCTCCATCACTCCATCCTATAGTAGTTCCACTTCCAATAATTCCAGCTTTGTTAATACGTACAAGAATTGCTTCATTCGTTAATTTATCATACGTCACTTTATATAGACCATCAGTAGCTATAGCAAAAGCTGCACCGTCTTTGACAGTTTTGACTAATGTATAGTTCAGTGTTTCACAATTTTTTATATCAGAACTTTCAGCTGTTGCAGAACCACCAAATGTATCGATGATTTTCTTTGATACGATATTTACAATTGTATGGTTACCAGCCTTTAGGTAAACATAATTTGCAAAATAACCATCTCTAGATTGAGCGCCAAACCCATCATCCTCTACAGATTCTGCCACCAATTGCGCAGAGGAAGTAGGATCAACACCAGATTCGGTGATATAAAAACCATCTGCTACCGGAATTCCTTCCTCTTTTTTGATAACTGGTTCATCTTTTTTACAAGACGTCATCATTGTAAGTGAAGCGACAACCGCTATCATCATTACATAATTTAAAATTTTACTTAGTTTGTTCATAGTATTTAAAATTAATTGTTGTTTAACTTAACAAATTGACTGCGCTTGACAAAAGCATCCAATCACACAAAAATGATGAATTGCTTTTCAACTGCACATCAATGTTAAGGATAATATTTTTAACAATAGCTGCTTTTTTAGAGTATTTTCAACCATTTTTTATGGAAACGACACCGCAAACGTTTGCGAAAAAAAATAATTTTTTGTGGGTGAAGGAATTTAGTAAAAATGGGAGCGCCTTTACTTATAAAAGCATAATTCCAACACCGCCATATGCTATAAAAACCAATAAAATCAGTGGTGGGGTGGTATTAATTATTTTCGTTATATTTAGTTGTTAATTAAAGAAGCGCAAAGACTTCTTTAATAAAATGTAATTACTTTATGAAAACACAAAATATACAAACTGATAAATTGAGTTTTATCTCTTGAATTACTTACTTGGAGGACATTACGCTGATTAAAAAACTCAAAGAGATACAGGGAAAAACAGGTACCGAAGAACTGCCTATTCCTGAAGAACATAAAGCCATTGTCAGGGAACGGATTCGAAATTCTAATCCTGATGATTTAATCCCATGGGAAGAGGCTCGTAAGCAATTACGTTTTAAAGGCAAGTAAATGAGTTATCATATTATCATTGAACCAACAGCGCTTTGGACATACAGCAAGCCATCGATTACTACGATGCCAAGCAGATTGGGCTTGGTGAAAAATTTGAAGCGGCTTTAGACAAACGATTAGCGTCTATTCAAAACAATCCTTTTTATCAAATACGTTATGACACCTTCACTGCTTACCGCTCAAAAAGTATCCTTATATGATTCATTTTACAATCAACAAAGCGGATAAAACGGTAACCGTTAGAGCCGTTTTTCATATTTCACAAAACCCTACTATCTGGAAAAAAGATAGATGATTGTTTCCTGTGCCCATTCCGATAAAACACTTTACGACATATCTGCAAAAGCGTAAAGTCCGAGCAAAATGCTCGAACTAGCATAGCCCTATTTTAGTTTCTACATGCTAGGAACAGCGGTGGATATTTACATCTGAAACTTGCGATTATAGCAAGCATTTTCAGTTTCAAATATACCTTTCTCAAAAGCTTGTTTATGTATCTCAGGAAGCTTTTTATATCTTTTTTTCATTTTTCTCTCAACACGTTTTAAAGTTATAAAATCATAAGTAACGAATAACATCAAAACAACCTCAATTTTATCACATTTATCTACAAGCTCTATAGTTGCTGGCTCCACTCCAACATACCTAAATAATATTTTTTTCTCGGAAACAGGGATGTCTATTTGGAAAAACCCATTTAAATCTGTTCTCCCAACTTCAACTGTGTCATTAATCATAATAAATATTCCTGGCAATGCTTCACAAAACTCAGAAATCACCTTTCCTTTAATAGTTTTATTCTGAGAATAAAGACTAAATGTTGAAACACTGAGTACAATAAAAATAATTAATATTTTCTTCATTTCATTATCTTTTTTTTGGTCTATAATGATGA
>CAYRIF010000022.1:0-5051 GCA_964424205.1 uncultured Roseivirgaceae bacterium
TACCTTATTTTCATACTGCTCCAAATTATTCCAAAGCTCAAGCTGTGCTAAAGTTTGGTTGGTAAATGAGTTGGACATCACAAATGACGGATGACCAGTAGCACAACCAAGATTGACTAATCTACCTTCTGCCAGTAAGATAATCTCATTGCCATTTGCTAACGTATATTTATCTACCTGAGGTTTAATTTCCTCTTTCTGAGCATTTACATTCAACCAAGCTACGTCAATTTCATTGTCAAAATGCCCAATGTTACAAACAATTGCTTTGTCTTTCATTTTACTAAAATGCATTCCTGCAATGATGTCTTTGTTTCCTGTTGCTGTTACAATAATATCTGCTTCTTCTACCGCATCAATCATTTTCTTAACTTCAAAACCATCCATTGCAGCCTGTAGCGCACAGATAGGATCAATCTCGGTAACAATTACTCTAGCGCCTGCTCCTTGTAGGGAAGCCGCAGAGCCTTTACCAACATCTCCGTATCCACCAACAACTGCCACTTTTCCCGCCAGCATCACATCTGTTGCTCGTCTGATCGCATCTACCAAAGATTCTTTACAGCCATATTTATTATCAAATTTTGATTTAGTGACCGAATCATTCACGTTGATAGCAGGCATAGTTAGCGTACCATTTGCCTCTCGCTCTTGCAATCTATGCACACCAGTTGTGGTCTCTTCCGACAAGCCATTGATACCAGGTACTAATTCAGGGAATCTATCCAATACCATATTAGTCAAATCACCACCATCATCCAAAATCAGATTTAGTGATTTTCCACCCTCGAAAGCATGCAACGTCTGCTCAATACACCAGTCAAACTCTTCCTCGTTCATGCCCTTCCAAGCGTAAACAGGAACACCTGCAGCAGCAATTGCAGCAGCGGCATGATCTTGCGTAGAAAAAATATTACAAGAAGACCAAGTCACATCAGCACCTAGCGCCACCAATGTCTCAATCAAAACAGCCGTTTGAATAGTCATGTGTAAACATCCTGCAATTCTTGCGCCTTTCAGCGGTTGCGAATCGCCAAATTCTTCTCTTAATGACATCAGTCCAGGCATTTCTGCCTCTGCCAATGTGATTTCTTTTCTTCCCCAGTCCGCTAGGGAAATATCCTTTACTTTATACTTTAATGTTGTATCTATCATCTCTTTATTTTTTAGTGGTGCAAAGTTAAGCTAATTAGGTGCTAATTTCAAAGGGTTAGATTTGTAATATAGGTCAATTATTACATGTAATCTTACTTCCGCTTACAAATTGTTTATATAGCTAGCGTTGTTTTAAAAACAGTTAGATTTTGGTTTGTGAGGACACAAACCAAGGAATCATAAAATCAATATGCTTCACTTAAGTACCATAGATTAATATGGCATAAAAAAAGCGCCCATAGACGCTTTGTTATGCTAGTGTTTTTGCAATTTTTCTTTATGCTTTCTCAGCTGCCGCTTCAAGGAATTTACTGCCAAATCTGTGGCCGCTTCAAAAGATTTTGATTGTTCTTTAACGAATAATCGTTGCCCTGGTACGTTTAATTTTATCTCCACAATTTTATTTTCTCCGTTATCGTCCCTTTCAAGTTTTAAAAAAACCTCGCCGTCTACAATTCTATCAAAAATAGTTGCTAGTTTCCCTGTCTTCTTCTCTATAAAATCTAATAATTTTTGATCAGCGTCAAATCGGACTGCATGCATTTGTAATTTCATAATCTTTCAAATTTAAATATTAAACTTACGCTTTTGGGTGAGCTTGCTCAAACACTTTTTTAAGTTTATCCATCGAATTATGTGTATAAACTTGTGTTGCTGCTAAACTCGTATGCCCTAGCAAATCTTTCACTGCATTAAGGTCAGCTCCCTTATTTAACAGGTGCGTCGCAAAAGTATGTCGCAATACATGCGGACTCCTTTTATCTAATGTTGTGAAAATGCTTAGGTATTTATTCACCACCCTATAAATCATCACAGGGTAACATTTCTCTCCTTTATCTGTAACGAGTAAAAAGTCATTATCGCTATAGCCAAATTGATCTTTTTTATAACGGATATATTTTTCTATAACTGCTGATAACCCTTTCGAAAAAGGAATCACCCTTTCTTTATTTCTTTTGCCAAGCACCTTGATGGTTCGTTCATAAAAACTAACCCAATCTGTCTTCAAATTCATCAATTCCGATAATCGAATTCCGGTACCATAAAGCATTTCTAGAATCAGCTTATCTCGCCAACCAGCAAAATCATCTGTGAACTCGTGATTATCCAATAGCTGCGAAATATCTGTCTCTTGAACAAAAGAAGGCAATTGCTTTTTGGTCTTCATGACCTGGATTTTCAAAGTAGGGTTTTTCTCAATTACTCCTTTTTTAATAAGAAATTTATAAAATGATCTCAAAGAAACCGTTTTCCTATTGACCGACCTTGGACTTATCTTTTTCTCAATCAAAGAAACAAGCCATGGTCTGATATGCGTATAGCCCGCAAACGCTAATTTTATTTCAGGAAAATTTTCTGCCAGAAATTTTTGGAATTGCGCTAGGTCTGTGCGATACGAGACCAAGGTATGTGCACTATACCTCCTCTCAAACTCCAAATATTTAAAAAAAGAATTGACCAAATTAATAACGAATTGCTTTGTACTAATCTAGTCAATTTATATTGTAATAAAAAGTGGATGCTTAGTAATTTTCCTTTGCGTACATTTTCTGCTTGTATGCAGCCTTTAACTTTTCTGTACGTCTAGCAACGGATTTTTTCTCGAAAAAATTTCTTGCTCTAAGCTCTTTCAAAACACCAGTTCTTTCAAACTTCTTCTTGAATCTCTTTAAAGCTCTTTCAATTGACTCGTTATCTTTTTTCTTTATTAGTAACATGTTTTCTTCTAATATATTTGAATAAAATTCAATTCCACCATACCTCTACCAAGTGGTTGTTGGTTTAGCGGGTTGCAAAAATAGAATTTAAAAATTAATTATCAAATGTTTTTACTTAAAATTATCAACTCAAATGGCTAATTCTAACCTTTTTCTTTTTCAGTCGGCTATTATTCAGCTGCTTTACTAAATTATCTGCCTTAACACGCAGTACTGCCACATAAGCACAGTCCTGTTTTAGTTCAATGGTGCCTAATTCATCTCGTCCAAGTTTGCCCTGTTTAAAGAATAATCCTGCAATATCTCCTTTCGAAATTTTATCCTTTCTGCCTCCTGAAATATATAACGTCTGCCACTTACTGCTTTGGGGAACACTTTTTGATTGAATTTCAATCACTTCTGAGCCGTCAATAAACCTAGGTAGTGCTTCGTTTTTCCATTTCAGAATATATGCAGTTCCATCACTATTCATTCTAGCTGTGCGTCCGTTTCTATGTGTAAACTCTTCTTTCTTATACGGAATCTCATAATGGATAATGAAATCCATTTCAGGAACATCGATGCCTCTTGCTGCCAAATCAGTCGCTACCAACAATCGATGTGTGCCATTCCTAAATTTTATCAATGCACGCTCCCGGTCTATTTGCTCCAGCCCTCCATAAAAACAAGCGTGTCCAATGTTCTTCCTTTCCAAAAAATCACTTACATCCTGTATGGTATCTTTCAGATTGCAAAAAATAATGCCACTCCCATTTCGAACATACCCTAATAACCGTTCCAACGTATCGAGCTTATCTTTGGTGGGTGACACAACCGTATTTAGTTTTAATCGATTCTCAACTTCGCTCAGATAGTTTAATTTTTTAGGTTGCTTAATGCCAATAAAATCAGGAATCGCTACTTTTTGCGTCGCAGAGGTGAGTATTTTCTTTTTGAGTGAAGGTAGTGCGCGCACAATTTCTCTCATCTCCGTTTCAAATCCCACTTCCAAAGATTTGTCAAACTCATCCAATACCAACGTTTTTATATGATTGGTGTCGAAGGTTTCTCTGCGTAGATGGTCGGCTATTCTGCCAGGCGTACCAATAAGTATTGCAGGCGCATGTTTCAAATCCATCCTGTCTTTGTAGCCCGATCTACCACCATAGACTGCGTTGGTTTTAAAACCGCTGCCCATTTCTCTTGTCACCTGTTCTATCTGAATTGCCAACTCCCTCGAAGGCACTAATACCAGCACCTGCACTTGGTCAATTTTAGACTCTAGCGCCGCAATGATTGGCAAAAGAAAAGCGAGCGTCTTACCCGTTCCGGTCGGAGATAAAAGCACAATTTCTGAATTCGAAAAGATTGCTTCCTTAGCTTCCTCCTGCATTTTATTAAGCTGCTTGATTCCTAGCTTATTCAGAATGGCTTGCTGATTTTTATTTCCTATCATATGGCAAAGATAGTACTAATCAACAAAGTGATACAATTTGGTTTACGAGAATAAATCTGAATGCGACCCTAACCTTACTAAGGTTATTTCATTAGGAGCTTCAATTTGAATCCATATAATCAGCAAGTCAGTTTTGATATGGCATTCCCAATTATTTTTATAATTTCCTCTTAATTTATGAGCCTTCATTTGTACTGGAATCCCTTCAACCCCTTTGACTTTAAGCGCCTTTAAAATATGCTTGATTAAATTAGTATCCTTAGGGTTTCTTCTGATGATTCTTTTCAAATCTTTTTTAAATTGAGCAGTTTCCCTGAGTAAATACATGACTAGGATTCCTCTAATAATTTTTTGAAATAAT
The DNA here is from genome assembly GCA_964424205.1 of uncultured Roseivirgaceae bacterium. Taxonomy (GTDB): domain Bacteria; phylum Bacteroidota; class Bacteroidia; order Cytophagales; family Cyclobacteriaceae; genus CAYRIF01. The sequence continues at coordinate 4,670 of CAYRIF010000022.1, forward strand.
CATCCAGATCATCTATCTCAGTCAGGTTAACATTGTTTTCGGCTTCGTAAATGGCTTTTTTTGTTTCCTCATTTGGAATGTCACCAACCTCCCGATACAACAAATACTCAATATAATTATTCAAACTCCTTTTTTGAGCCCGCGCTTTTTCTTTTATCAATTCCAACAAATCTTTATCAAATCGCAATGCCGTTTGAACCTTCATGATTTTTTATTTTTTGGTTACAATCAAAAATACATAATAACAGTGTGATATACAAGTGATATGTTATTGTTTTCCGCCTCCATTAGCGTCTCTTTCAGAACCTGCTCAACATCAGGCAAGGACTTGCATGTCTCAAAAGACTCAGAGTCCCTTGCAGGAGACTCTGAGCGAGGTTAG
>CAYRIF010000022.1:5151-21164 GCA_964424205.1 uncultured Roseivirgaceae bacterium
CTTGCATGTCTCAAAAGACTCAGAGTCCCTTGCAGGAGACTCTGAGCGAGGTTAGAGCTAAGGATAATAATATCTCTCAGCGCTACTGCTTTTTATATGAAAATTTGATGCAGCGCACCATCATATTTATAGTTGTTAAAACATAACAAAGTAAGGTGCAGCGCACCGATATATTTCTGAAAGTAAAGTAAAATGGTTGTGAGATAATCATCTAACATCACACAAAGAGTGTGCTTGTTCTCCATTCTAGCGTCTCGGATGAAGCTGTGCATTTCTCAAAGGACTCAGAGTCCCTTGCAGGAGACTCTGAGCGAGGTTAGAGCTAAGGATAATAATATCTCTCAGCACTACTGCTTTTTATATAAAAATTTGATGCAGCGCACCGAATATATTTCTGAAAGTAAAGTAAAATGGTTGTGAGACAATCATCTAACATCAAACAAAGAGTGTGCTTGTTCTCCATTCTAGTGTCTCGCATGAAGCTGTGCATTTCTCAAAGGACTCAGAGTCCCTTTCAGAAGACTCTGAGCGAGGTTAATTATGCCATTACTTTTAACACGACTTGATTAAATATACGATAAAACTCATATAATTAGGCGAATAGATGAATGTTTTTTGCACACTCAAGGATACTCAGCCTGCACAGGAGGCGCTGAGCAAGGTATTATCTTAATTCCCCCGCAAAATCTCCTTAGCAATCACCACCTTCTGAATCTCGGAAGTGCCCTCACCAATGGTGCATAATTTAGCATCACGGTAGAATTTTTCTACCGGAAAGTCTTTGGTGTAGCCATAGCCTCCAAAGATCTGTACTGCCTCCTCTGCATTTCGCACTGCCACTTCTGAGGCGTAGTATTTCGCAAAGGCGGATTCTTTGGACATTTTCTTTCCTCTGTTTTTTAAATCTGCTGCTTGGTTCGTCAGTAGTTTTGCTGCTTCTAACTTTGTTGCCATGTCAGATAGCTTGAAAGATATTCCTTGAAATTTTGAAATCGGTTGGTCGAATTGATGGCGCTCTTGGGAGTATTTAATGGCTGCATTCAAAGCGCCTTCTGCAATTCCTAAACTCAGCGCTGCGATGGATATTCTTCCGCCATCCAGCACCTTCAGTGATTGGATAAACCCCTCGCCTACTTCACCCAAAATATTGTCCTGATGCACCCGACAGTCATCAAAAATCATTTCCGAAGTTTCCGATGCCCTCATGCCCATTTTGTTTTCTTTTCGTCCTCCAGTGAATCCCTTTGTGCCACGTTCCACCACAAATGCGGTCATACCATGAGAGTCACCCACTTCGCCTGTTCTCACAATCACTACCGCTACATCTCCTGAAATCCCATGTGTTATGAAATTTTTAGCGCCGTTAATTATCCAGTAATCGCCGTCTTGCTTGGCGGTGGTTTGCATATTTCCAGCATCCGACCCTGTGTTGGCTTCGGTCAAACCCCAAGCGCCAATCCACTCGGCAGTGGCCAATTTTGGAAGCCACTTTTTCTTTTGCTCTTCATTTCCAAATTGCAGGATATGTCCGGTGCAAAGCGAGTTATGCGCCGCCATTGATAAGCCAATCGAGCCATCGATTTTTGCCAGTTCTGAAATCGCCGTGATATACTCGTGGTAGCCAAATCCTGAGCCACCATATTCCTGTGGCACCAAAACGCCCATGAGCCCAAGTTTTCCTAGTTTTTTAAATAATGGAATGGGAAATTCTTGTGATTCATCCCAAATCATAATATTGGGTTCCATTTCCTTCTTGCCGAAATCGCGAATCATTTCAGCAATCATCTTCTGATTTTCACTTTCTTCAAATTGCATTTTGTGGTTTTGGGTTGTTGTTTCATCAAAAGTACTGAAAAGTGCACTTTTATTTATTATCCGAACATAAAATTATATGAAATGATTTCACCTGAGTTAATTCATAAATCATTCGGGTTTAATCCTATAAACACATACTTTTGAACCTAGGAAATATTTAGATAAAAAATGGCAAGAAAAAAAGTATTAATTACCGGTGGCGCAGGATTTTTAGGCTCACATTTAAGTGACCGATTCGTCAAAGAAGATTACCATGTAATCGTGATGGACAACCTGCTGACAGGTTCCATGGATAATATTCAGCACCTCTTGACCTTAGAAAATTTTGAGTTTCATCATTATGATGTGACCAATTATGTTCATGTTTCAGGTGACTTGGATTATATCTTACATTTTGCTTCGCCAGCCAGTCCAATTGAGTACCTAAAAATGCCGATTCAAACATTGAAAGTAGGCTCATTGGGCACACATAATCTGTTGGGGCTAGCCAAAGAAAAAAATGCTAGAATGCTCATTGCTTCTACTTCCGAAGTATATGGTGATCCGCTGGTACATCCACAGACAGAAGATTATTGGGGAAATGTAAACCCTGTAGGACCAAGAGGCGTGTATGACGAAGCCAAGCGATTTCAAGAATCAATGACCATGGCATACCACACATTTCACAATGTGGAAACTAGAATTGTACGCATTTTTAATACCTACGGACCGCGAATGCGGCTGAATGATGGGAGGGCATTGCCTGCGTTTATAGGTCAAGCACTGAACGGGGAAGACCTGACTGTATTTGGTGATGGCTCACAAACCAGGTCATTTTGCTATGTCAATGATTTGGTAGAAGGTATCTACAGGTTATTGATGAGTGACTATGCTTACCCAGTAAATATTGGTAATCCGGATGAAATTAGCATCAAAGAATTCGCAGAAGAAATCATAAGATTGACTAACACTGACCAGAAAGTTATCTATCAAGATTTGCCATTGGATGATCCAAAACAAAGGAAGCCAGACATTACAAAAGCAAAAGAATTATTAGGCTGGGAGCCCCAGTACACAAGGGCTGAAGGTCTGAAACCAACTTTAGAGTATTTCAAAAAACTAGTCAATAAATCATAATTTGTTTTGGACAAAAAAATAATTATAACAGGGGGAGCAGGATACATCGGTTCGCATACCGTTGTGGAATTGGTGAAAAATGGTTTTCAGCCAATTATTATTGATAATTTTTGCAATGCAGAACGTTTTATTCTTGATAGGCTAGCGCAAATAACAGGTATCAAACCCAAGCTCTACGAAGGTGATTGTACTGATGCTGCCTTCATGGATACTGTTTTCAAAATTGAAAAGAACATAGCAGGCGTAATACATTTTGCAGCCTACAAAGCGGTAGGAGAATCAGTAGAGGAGCCCTTAAAATATTATAAAAACAATGTTGGGTCGCTTTTGGTTTTGCTAGAAGTGATGAAAAAATACGGTGCTTCTAATCTTGTTTTTTCGTCATCATGTACTGTATACGGACAACCAGATCAACTGCCAGTAACGGAGCAGTCTCCCAAAAAGCCTGCAGAATCTCCTTACGGAAACACCAAGCAGATTTGTGAAGAAGTGATTGAAGATTTTGTAAAGAGCACCAATAATTTCAAGGCAATGGCATTGCGCTATTTTAATCCGATTGGCGCGCATTCTTCGTCGTTGATTGGAGAACTACCAATTGGAACACCCAATAACCTCATTCCTTTTGTGACACAAACAGCTGCAGGCATCAGGGAGAAGCTGACCATTTTTGGAGATGATTATAATACCGCCGATGGCACATGCGTCCGAGATTATATCCATGTGGTAGATTTGGCAAAAGCGCATGTCAGGGCATTACAATATTTATCTGAGCAATCAACAAACAGTTTATTTGAAATGCTGAACGTAGGCACAGGAAAAGGCAATAGTGTTTTGGAAGTTGTCAAAACTTTTGAAAAAGTAAGTGGGCAAAAGCTAAACTATGAAATAGGTAAGAAAAGAGCAGGTGATGTAGAGCAGGTGTATGCCAACGTAGATTTTGTCACAAAAAAACTAGGATGGAAAGCAGAACTAGATTTGGCCCAGGCTTTGATTGATGCTTGGAATTGGCAACAGACTTTCTAGTTTATGATTGTAGGACGAAAGGACATACGAGAACTTATATGGTGAAAAAGAGAATAGAAAAAAGAGATAAGACAACAAGACATAGGACGTAGGGCAACTTATATGATTCTTATATGCCTTATATGGTTAAGAGAAAAATAGAAATAAGAAGTTAGATGAAAATATTAATTACAGGAGGTGCAGGGTTTATTGGTTCGCATGTGGTGCGATTGTTTATCAATAAGTATCCTGAATATCAGATTTACAACCTTGATAAATTAACCTACGCTGGCAACTTGGAAAACCTAACGGACGTTGAGGATAAGGAAAATTATCACTTCATCAAAGGAGATATTACTGATTCGGATTATATTCAAAGCATTTTCGAAGAACACCAATTTGATTCCGTTATTCACCTAGCAGCAGAGTCGCATGTCGATCGGTCCATTACCAATCCGCTAGAGTTCCTACAAACCAATATTTTAGGCACTGCCAACCTACTGAACTCCGCAAAAGCAATATGGAAAGCCGATTTTTCTAACCACTTATTTTACCATGTTTCTACCGATGAGGTTTATGGCTCGCTTGATGATGGCGGTTTTTTTACAGAGACCACCTCTTACGATCCTAAATCACCTTACTCTGCGTCAAAAGCAAGTTCTGACCATTTTGTAAGAGCCTATGAAAATACGTATGGCATGCCCATCGTTATTTCAAATTGCTCCAATAACTATGGTCCAAACCAATTTCCAGAAAAATTAATTCCACTTTTTATCAATAACATTCAAAACAATAAGCCACTACCTGTTTATGGTAAGGGTGAAAACATCAGAGATTGGTTATACGTGGTGGATCATGCGGTAGCCATTGATTTGGTTTTTCACAAAGGAAAAAAAGGAGATACCTATAATATTGGAGGGTTTAATGAATGGAAAAACCTAGACCTGATTAAAGTGCTTTGCAAAGTGATGGATAAAAAGTTAGGAAGAGGAGAAGGTGAATCTGAGAAGTTAATCACTTATGTAACAGACCGTGCAGGACATGATTTGAGGTATGCCATTGATGCCAATAAAATCATGCAAGAACTTGGCTGGAAGCCATCTTTGCAGTTTGAAGAAGGCATAGAAAAAACAGTAGATTGGTATTTGAAAAATACAACATGGCTTGAAAATATAACCTCAGGCGACTATCAAGCATATTACAACAAACAATACAGCAATAAATAATGTACGAACAGAAATTTCATAATCAAGACATCAGCAACCTCACTTTTTTGGTGACAGGTGGCGCAGGTTTCATCGGTTCTAATTTGGTGGAATATTTATTAAAATATAATGTTGGAAAAGTCAGGGTATTAGATGATCTGTCCAATGGTTTTTATAAAAATATAGAACCATTCGCTGACAATCCTGCCTTTGAATTTATCAAAGGAGATATCCGAAATTTGGAGACCTGCATGAACGCAGCCAAAGGGTGCGATTATATTTTGCATCAAGCTGCACTCGGCTCGGTACCACGAAGTATCAATGACCCAATCCTTACCAACACCGTAAATATTGACGGTTTTCTAAACATGTTAGTTGCTGCGAAAGAAAATAAAGTGAAGCGTTTTGTTTACGCAGCATCATCATCAACGTACGGTGATAGCACGCAACTCCCCAAGGTAGAAGAGCATATTGGCAAGCCACTTTCTCCGTATGCCGTCACTAAATATGTCAATGAATTATATACTGATGTTTTTGAAAAAACCTATGGACTAGATTGCGTAGGACTTCGATATTTTAATATTTTTGGGCCAAGGCAAGACCCAAAAGGTGCTTATGCCGCAGTAATTCCATTGTTTATTGATGCTGTATTGCAAAATCAACCGCCAAAAATAAATGGTGACGGAGAACAAACAAGGGATTTTACTTTCGTAGAAAATGCGGTGCAAGCCAATATCAAAGCTGCGCTAGCTGAAAATATAGCAAGTAAGAGCAAAGTTTATAATGTAGCCGTGGGCGATAGAAATTCTCTGAATCAGCTGTATGCCATATTGAAAGAAAAAATGAAATCTGATATTGAACCGATATACGGTCCAGATAGAATAGGTGATGTGCGTGATAGTTTGGCAAATATTGACAAAGCAAACAAAGACTTTGATTACAATCCTAAAATAGATATTGTAAAAGGATTAGAGATAACCTTGGATTGGTTTAGTAAAAATCAGGAATTTATTAAAAGAAGGGATTAGTCAACACAACATCAAACATAAATTAGCGAGCAACTTAAAATAATATTATATATTTTTGATATATGAAATCCCTGTCTCAAATAAAATCAACATTAAATAAGCACAAAAAGCGTTTATTTAAGGAATACCCCATTAAAACAATGGTTATTTTTGGATCGTACGCCAGGAAAGAACAGACCAATGAAAGTGATTTAGACCTTATGGTTGAATTCAACGGACAAATAGGCATCCGATTCATCGACCTTGCCGAAGAAATAGAAAATTTAGTTGGATTTAAAGTTGACTTGGTTTCAAGAAATGGAATAAAGGATAAATATTACCAAACCATACAATCAGATTTTGTTTATGTCTAAACGTGCTATCATCTTGCTTCTTGAAGATATGTTGGAATCTGCCATTAAAATTACGAAGTATACGCATCGGCTAGACATTGATTCTTTTCTAAAAGATGATAAAACCATAGATGCAGTGGTAAGAAACTTCGAGATTATTGGTGAAGCAGCCAATAGAATTGATAATGATTTTAGAGTAACTTATCCAGAAATTGAATGGAATAGAATACGTGGATTTAGAAATAGAATTGTTCATGACTACTTCGGTATTGATTATGAAATTGTATAAACAATTATTCAGAATGATATTGAGACGCTCATCAGTCAATTAGAAAATTTGATTTCGACTTATAAAAATAAAGGTTTAGAATGATAAACCATGTAATTATAGTTTTTACCATTACTAAAAACACCTAAATAGATGAAAGGAATAATACTAGCAGGAGGCTCTGGCACACGACTTCACCCACTAACATTGGCTGTCAGCAAGCAATTAATGCCTATCTATGACAAGCCGATGATTTACTATCCATTGGCGACATTGATGAGCGCAGGAATTAGGGATATTCTCATTATTTCTACACCACATGACATGCCACTCTTTCATAAACTATTAGGAGATGGCTCAAAACTAGGTTGTCATTTCAGCTATGAGATGCAGCCCAATCCGGAGGGACTTGCCCAGGCATTTACCATTGGCGAAGCCTTCATCGGCAATGACAAAGTCGCGCTGATATTAGGCGACAATATTTTCTATGGCACTGGGCTGGAAGCGCTCTTGCAAGCCAATAATAATCCTGATGGTGGCGTAGTATTTGCCTACCATGTCAACGACCCTGAGCGATACGGTGTGGTGGAATTTGATAATAATGGCAATGCCATTTCCATAGAAGAAAAACCCACATTGGCTAAATCTAACTATGCCATCCCTGGGTTATACTTTTATAATAATGACGTGGTGGAAATCGCTAAAAACCTAAAACCCAGTGACCGTGGAGAACTTGAAATCACTGATGTGAACAAAGTATACCTGGAAGAAGGGAAACTCAAAGTGGGCATCTTAAATCGTGGTACTGCATGGTTAGATACTGGCACATTTAATTCCCTGATGCAAGCAGGTACTTTTGTGCAAATCATAGAAGAGCGACAAGGGCTGAAAATTGGTTGTATAGAAGAAATTGCTTACCGCATGGGATATATTGACGAGGCACAGCTTCAAAAACTTGCGCAATCATTGCTAAAAAGTGGTTATGGAAAGTATTTAGCAGGACTTACAAAATATTAAAATTCCTACTCCTCCGTCACTGCATCTTCATCGCTCTCTCCCATATTAAATAAGAGACTAAAGCGCAGTGTTTCTGCCAATGGATGGTTTCTAGTCTGTGGTATCAAGTATGCCACATCTATTCCAAATCGCTGGTATTTGAAGCCTGCTCCCATAGAAATGTATTTTCTATCCCCTTTATCCGCATTTTCCAAAAAGTATCCTGCGCGGACTGCAAAAATCTTGTTGTACCAATATTCTAAACCAATGTTAAGCGTAAATTCTTTAAGCTCTTCGCTAAATCCATCAGGTGCATCACCAAATGAACCGAAAATAGCACTTAGATATGGTCGCTTTGGATTTTTTCCCTTGGCAATTGGCCCACTATTTCCACTCACGTAAATCGGTGGCGTTGGCACCATCAATTTGTTCACATCCACCGCAAGGGTAATCGTATTATAGGGGTCAAGACTTGTGGTCAATGAGGTTCCTAACCTTAGATTGGCAGGCAAAAAATCTTTATTATCACTACTATTATAGGTCACCTTATTTCCAATATTTGATATAACAGTAGCCAACCCTAACTTAGAAGGGTTTCCCCCAATGGTGATGTCTTTGATATAATATATTCCTAAATCAATGGCTAATGCATTTGCAGGTTTGGTATCAGTTGATTGTGGTAGAGCTATGTTTCCTGCAATATTTGAATGAACATACTTCACATTAGCACCAAAACTTAAATTTTCTGAAAGCACTTGAGAATATGTTCCCCCAAATTCAAATTCTCGTGGACTAAACTGATCTGTTGGCGTACCAATATCATCCCTAAACTGTATGTCTCCTAAGTCAAAGTATTTTATTGCAATACCTACAACCTGCGTTTTTGAAAGTCTTTTATAACCCGTTAAATAGGAAATAGACATATCATTCACGATTTTGCTCAACCATGGCGTATATGACAAACTAAAGCCCATTTCACTATTTATGAAAGCTAATTTTGCAGGATTCCAATGCGCTGAATAGGGATCTGCTGAAGTTGCTGCCCCTACATCACCCATGGCACTGCCTCGCGCATCTGGCGATATTAACATAAATGGGACTGCTGTAGTGATTACCCGCCTGTCCGTATCTTGTCCAGTGACAATGCCGATACCTCCTCCTCCATTTTGTCCCAAGACATTGCCTGTTACAAGCAAAGCAAGCAGGATGACTGCTCTAGAAATTAATTTTGTATATGTCATAAAAAAATAAATTAGTCTGCAAATATAATTAATTAATGATTACTAGCTTTTGATATTGCTGGTTTTTTGTGCCATCACTTTTTGACGTTAGCACAATTTTATAAACGTAAATACCATCATATAATTGTGCACCACCTGCTCCGCTCCCATCCCAAACAATATTATTGATTACCGCTGGGCTATTTGAATAACTATAATTCAAAGTACTTACCCTTTCACCTTTCATAGAAAAAATTTCGATACTCACCGTCAATTCCTCCCCTCCTTTGTTATGTTCTATGTGAAAAATTGTGCTTCCCCTTACCGGATTTGGGATATTATACACTTTCCCAAAAACAATCTCATCATCTCCCGCCACCTCAAAATCAATACTTGCCTCACCCGAATTATTAAAAGTATCCCATGCCTTCAGCGTGATGGTGTGCTTCCCCTTTGACAAATTACTGATTGGAAAAGCGAGCCATCCTTGCTGATAGCTGTCCAAGTTAGTTTGATAAAAATCATTCACCACAAAAGTTTTTTCTCCATCCAATATAGCGATAATATCTTGTCCCAATCCATTGTCAGAGATATTAATACCATTTTCATCAAACAATTTTGCCAATAGCAATGTATTGCTTTGGACATAGCCACCTGCAATAAAAGTAGTATCCTCCATGTATAACTTAATTGTAGGCGCATTATTGTCTGGCGTTAAGTTTTTTGCAGTTCCCCCTATGATAAAATCCGTGTTGGCACCATTCCCATCCTTCAAATTATTTCCATTTTGCGCATATAAGCTGATTTTTCCAGTTGCATACTGATAGGAGATGTTCTTAGGAACAACAAATGCTACATTAAAATCACCGTCAGTCACAGTTGCCTTTCCTTTGAAAATTAAACTTTTCTGAACTTCATAACTATATTTTTTGCCTTTTCGCTCTACCGTTTCTTCTATACTTTTTTTATCAAAAACAGTCACCGCTACAATTCCGTTGTAGTTTATTAGTTTGTTACTGTTTCCATCTTGCATCTGCCCTGTTAAAATAATCTTACCCAATGCTCGTAAAGTATCTACGCCATCTTCCACATTATGTCCATTAATCTGCGTGATTTTCACTTGCTCTTTTGGATAATTCAGGCGCATGGAAGGATCGCCTAGCAATGAAAAATTTCTATTATTTATCCCTATGATACTGCTATTTTTGGTTATCCTAACTACATCTCCTAGTCTTGGATATTCACCCCCTTCTTTCAAAAATACCGCCTTATAAAAATTTTTATTCAACACAATATTGCTGGATTGGTATACGGGGCGAGTCGTGGTTACCAAAGCAATTGCCCCTCCTTCGTTATTCAGCAGCATTTCCTCAGCCCCTGACCTCACATCAGGATCATCATACCTCCCAAATTCGCATGTTGCCGTTACAAACAGTGGCAACCTATCATAGTTTTTCAAACCCCTTATCATTTCAATGTCTAATATGCCTTCATCTGCCAGCTTTAATTCGCCCCCATGCCCTGAATAGTTAAAAACTAATCCTCCCTTGTCTATCTCACGTGCCAATGCCTCAATAAAAAGTGGTGCCTCCTCCGATCCCGGGGTGATTTCCTGCTCATATGACTCCAGGTACAATTTATTTACATTAAACAAATTATTATCCATTTCAATCTCATTTGCCAATTGTTCCGCATCCTTTAGGTGGATAAAATCCGTTTCGGTTTGTGAAATATCATCTGCCATCAAGTAAACTGTATTTTTCCAATCGCCCAAAGTGCTTTCACTAGTTGCATAATGAATAATCTTATCCACCACAGTTTTTGCCTCCTTTTCTGTATTCACTGGCAGCCTACCTACTCCAATATTCAAGCTATCACTGTCTGCTGGAGATTCCTTCCACGCTCCTTCATCTTGGTCTAGAAAACCAAAATAGTCGTCGGACGAAAATGTACTCACCGGATTAAGCGAATTTCTTGCCTCATAAATGGGAATTCTATTCGTGTTATTTTCCTTAATATTTTTATAATCATAGGAACAATCCCCAAACAAAAGTAAATATTTTAGTTGGTCAGAATTCTGATCGTAGAGATGCTTTACAAAATCTCTGATGGCAGTAATGTCCTGCGCGCCCGAAGAAAACTCATTATATACCTCCTGTATGTCTACTACTGTTGCCATCATGCCATCGTTGGATTCTCTGAAATCTGCCAAACGCTCTGCCTCGTTCCTAAAATCTTTGTGCGTTACAATAAGCATATTTGGCACTGCCAAAGCATGCAGGTTTTGGTTTTTTATTTTTGAAAAATATTCAGGGATTAAATAATTTGAATTGAATACAATAAACTCTTTTAGAGTACTCGTTTCTGCCCCAAATTTTGCTGTATTTAAATTTTCAAATTGCTGCTCTTTTGGGGAAAACCGATCTGTTATATCCCATATTTTTGTGCCTGCCAATACATTACTTACTTCAAATGTACTGTTAGCGTTCTCCAAACTCTTCACTGACCTAAAAATCATCTGATCCCCTGAAAAAATTAAATTTCTTTTAACCGTCAAAAACAAATAATCTAAATAACCTGCCGAGTTACTATTATTACTAGGTGTAAATGCTAGATTTACGGCAACCTCATTTAAACTAGAAAGGAGATTTGTATTGAAAGTAAAAACCTTAGTATTATTACGCCCTTTGATTGCGTACTGACTATCATAACTTATCGGAAATGTTTGATTTCCAATTTCAGTACCATTAATTTTAGACGAAAATGCTGCGTTACTATCAAAGGAGCGATAACTCATGGTCGCAATTTCTAGCATTGCTTCGCTGCCTGCCTTGATATCGGCAATATTGAAAACAAAATCTTTGCTAGTATCCCTAAATTTTTCCCCAAACCATTTTCTTCCAGAGGCTAATGCGTTCCAACTGTCCTGCTCATAAGATTCGTAATAATCAAAATCACTTATTGTCGGAAATCCATGTCCCATATCTGCTTGCGGTTGAATTCTGATACCATCATCCTCGCCTATATTCAAAAAATAATAAGCCGTATCAGCATAAATATTATTTTCATAGACAAACCGTTGATTTGCTTCATCATAAAAATAGTGATCTGAATCATGGGCGTAAAACAGGATAAAATCTCCCCCATCAAAATTACCATCGGCTTCACCACTCACCAAAATTGCATTTTCTTGCAAATCATTTGGTCTTGCCTCGCTATTCCTTTGCGGCAACATGCCACCACCATTACCGAAGATTCTTAGTTTTTTAGGATTCAATGCATTGGTATTCACGCCAACTGAACTAAGCATGGCTGCATCAATTTTATATACACCTGTTTTGGTTACCCCAAATTTATACCACGCACCTTTTGAAAGCACTGAATTTTGTGCCATCGAAAGAAAGGGGAGCAACATTGCTACCACCAGTAATATGTTTTTCAGAATATATTTCACCTTTTGCAAAACTAGCTGCATGACCATTGAACGCTAAAACATTCAAAAATATTTAATCGTTCCTAGATTAATACTGAAATGTAAGGAAAAGTGACCTAATTATTGTCTTTTTAATAAAAATGCGACCTCAAAATCGCAACAAAACCATATACATCGGCAAATGAATTGTAAAGCGGAACGGGTGCAATTCTCACCACATTGGGTTCACGCCAATCTGCAATTACCCCTTGCTTTGTTAATTCCTCAAACAGTGCCTTGCCATTTTTATTGACCAATAGCGAAAGCTGGCAACCTCTTTCCTTAGGTGCAGAAGGCGTAATAATGTTCAACTCCTCCTCGGTCAGGTTTAAGTCATCCAGCAAGAACGCTAAATAGGAAGTCAACAATAGACTCTTCTCTCTCAACACATTCATCCCCCCAGCTTTTTTGAAAATATCCAGGGAAGCCTGGTGTGTTGCTAGTGTGAGTACCGTTGCATTGCTGAGTTGCCAACCATCCACTCCATACATCGGTTTAAACCCTTTTTGCATTAAGAATCTGCTGCTTTCATCATGCCCCCACCAACCTGCAAAGCGCGGTAACGCAGAATTATTAGCATGTTTTTCATGCACAAATGCACCTGCCACACCTCCAGGACTAGAATTCATATATTTATAGCTGCACCACACTGCAAAATCAACATCCCAATCATGCAACTTTAGTGGAACATTCCCCACAGCATGTGCCAAATCAAACCCCGCATAGGCACCAACTTCATGCGCCAATTTGGTAATAGCAGCCAAGTCAAAAAACTGCCCTGAATAATATTGCACACCGCCCATCATCACAAGCGCTAGTTCGCTGCCATGTGCTTGGATAGCGGCTAGAATATCAGCAGTTTGCAACGTATGTTCTCCTTCTTTCGGAGCAAGTTCAACAATAGCTTCGTCAGGATTCAACCCATGAAATCGCACTTGTGTTTCTACCGCATATTGGTCGGAAGGGAATGCCCCTTTTTCCACCATAATTTTATACCGCTCTTTTGTAGGGCGATAAAAAGACACCATCATCAGGTGCAAGTTGGAAGTCAAATTATTCATTGCCACCACTTCTGATTCCTTACCCCCAACAATCTCTGCCAAAATAGGCTTACTCAATTTATGATAATACATCCAAGGGTTTTTGCCCTCAAAGTGTCCTTCTACCCCAAGATTTTCCCAAGCAACAAGTTCCTGTTCTATATAGGTTCGTGCCGCTTTGGGCATTAGCCCTAGGGAATTGCCACAGAGGTAAATAGCGTCCCGACCATTCACCTTTGGAATGTGAAACAGGTCTCTGCAAGACTTTAGTGGGTCTTTGTTGTCTAGCTCTTTGGCGTAATCTTTTGTGTTTTTTTGGGTCATTTTAACGAGTTTAAATAACAATTCATTTTTAATTAAACTTACAGTCACATAAAAAAGTGTTAAATTTTGGCATCTGACAGCTTTTCATTTGCCTTAGTCACATTAGAGTCACATAAAACTATGCCCAAAAAGGAATATACTTTGCATGTTTTTTTGAATTACTTTCAGAATCATTATATTTAATTAATTCTGTTTCTGAAATATTTACTAATTTAATGGATTCATTTTTATAATCTAACTAGTATTTTAAATTAAATATCAAAGCTACTATCAAGTCTTTCTTTAATTGGCTTGAGAAAATGAAGGACTAACCTCATGAAAGTTTTTGTTTTTAACAAAATATTTGCATATTTGCAAATATTTAATCATATCTGCAATACAATAATTTCTAAATTATGCCATCCTGGAACAATAAAGCCAAACGCTTATTAAAGTCCGAATTAGTACGCAGAGGAGTTTCCCATTCTGAATTGGCTAATATGTTAATCCAAGCAGGAATAGAAGAGACAAAATCAAGTATTGATAGTAAGATATGCAGAGGCACATTCAGCGCATCATTTTTCATTCAATGTTTATCGGTAATAGGTTGTCAAAAAATTGAAATTAGTGATTATGAAGAAAAACTAACAATTGCTGCTGAGCCCAAAGCCAATTACACTCTAAAAAATAATTAAAATGAAGAAGGTTAGATTTATAGACTTATTTGCTGGCCTTGGGGGCATTAGATTAGGTTTTGAAAGGTCATTCCAAAAGTTGGGATTTGAAACTGAATGTGTAATGACGTCAGAAATAAAACCATTCGCAGTAAAAACCTTGAAAGATAACTTTGAACATACTTTTTTAGCTGGTGATTTATTTGGCATCAGAAATGAGTTTATTCCTGAGTTCGATTTCCTTTTGGGAGGATTTCCTTGTCAACCGTTTAGTACAGGTGGTAAAAGACAAGGGTTTGCAGATACAAGAGGCACTTTGTTCTTTGAGATTGAGAGAATCTTAAGAAGTAAAAAACCATATGGTTTTATTCTTGAAAATGTTGAGGGTTTAGTAAAACATGATTTAGAAAACAAAAACGATGAAATTGGCAGTACATTAAAGACAATTCTCTACAAACTTGAACACGAATTAAATTATAAGGTTTCTTGGAAAGTTTTAGATTCAATTGAGTTTGGTCTGCCACAATCTCGTAAAAGAATTTTTATTGTTGGAACAAAGAATGCACAACCAAACTTAGCCAATGAAGCCATGCAACCTAAGGCTTTAAAAGATATTTTAGAGGTTGGCCTTAAAACCATGCAAACTGAATTTACCAAAAAACTTCTAAGTCATTTTGAAATAGAGGATTTATATGGGAAATCTATAAAGGACAAAAGAGGAGGAAATAATAACATCCATAGTTGGGACATTGGTATTAAAGGAGAAGTTTCTGACGAGCAAATTATAGTGCTAAATAAGCTTTTTAAGGAAAGGCGAAAAAAGCATTGGGCAGATGAAATTGGCATTGATTGGATGGACGGTATGGCTTTGACTTTAGAGCAAGTAAGTACTTTTTACATAGCCGACAATTTGAAAGCCATGCTGGATGACTTAGTTACTAAAGGTTACTTAAGGTTTGAACATCCTAAAAAGCTAATTCAAGAAGTTACAAAAAATGGAATTAAAAAATATCGAGACTACGACAAGACTAAGCCTAAAGGATACAATATAGTAACAGGAAAATTAAGTTTCGAAATTAATAAAATTCTTAACCCTAATGATATAGCCCCAACGCTAGTTGCTACTGACATTTCTCGTTTAGCAGTTGTAGATGGTGATGGATTAAGAAGGCTCACTATTCGAGAAGGTTTAAGGCTTTTTGGCTATCCTGAATGGTATAAAATTCTTGTCAAGGAATCAGAAGCTTTTGATTTATTGGGAAATACGGTAGCAATTCCTGTAGTAGAACATGTAGCAAGTCAACTAGGAGAAATTTATAATAAAAACACCATTTATTCTACTGTCAAAGAAACTCCTGTATGCTCTTGATAATTTTTTAGAACATTTCTTAGCCAATGACCATTAGCATGTCTTGTTTGAGGATATTGATATCTTGTGTTATTCAAAGCTGATAAAAACGCCTCTTTACTTTTAAAAGGTTTGAACCTTGCCCTTTCCGAATACCAAATACTTGGTCTTATGTTATAAATTATACTTTTCTT